>CP144780.1:0-27500 GCA_036689275.1 Candidatus Stammera capleta
GAAATATGATTTTTTATAGATATTTAATTTATAAACCTAAATATATTATATTAGTTTTTGATTATAATAGAAAAAATTTTAGAAATAAAATTTATAAAGAATATAAAAATAACAGAAAAAAAATATCTTATAATTTATTAAAATTTATTAATATAATTAAGAATACATTTTTTTTTTGAAAAATAAAATACTTTAATATACCTGATGTAGAAGGTGATGATGTAATTAATTGTTTGGTTAATAAATTTTTATATTTATATAAAAATAAATATATAATATATATATTATCTTATGATAAAGATTTATTACAGTTAGTAACTTCTAATGTTTATTTATTAATATCTAAAAATAAATGTTTTAATAAAAAAATAGTTTTATTTAAATATGGAATTGGTCCAAAATTAATTAAAGATTTATTAATTTTATGTGGAGATAGAAGTGATAATATACCAGGTATTAAAGGAATAGGTATTAAAACTGCGTCTTTATTATTAAATAAAATTGGAAATATATCTAATATATATAAAAATTTAAATAAAATTAAATTTATAGGTATTAAAAATTATAATTTTGTTATTAATAGTTTAAAAAAAAATTTTGATAATATTAAACTATGATATAGTTTAATTAAATTAAAAAATAATATTAGATTAAAAATTAATTTAAATGATTTTAAAATTAATTATTTTTTTTTTATTAAAATATTTGACAGTATTAAAAAATTAAATATTTAATTTATTTATTAAATATTTATTTAAAATAAATTTTGTATTTTTTTTTATTATTTTGTTTTTTTAAGAAAATATTGAATTTATTTAATTTTTAATATATTTAATTATATTATTATATAATTAAATTTAATTTTTATAAATTATAAATTTAATAGAGCATTTTAATTTAAATATATATATAAAGTATTTTATATAGTATTATCTAATTATATATATTAAATAATATTTTTATATAATATTATTATATTTTATAAGTTAAATATTTTGTATAAATATTATTATTTTTAAAAAAATTAAAATTGAAAATATTAAAATTAAATAATAAAAAATTTAATATAAAATAATTTATTTTTAATATAAATTTTAATTTTTTTTTAAATTATAATATTATTATAATAATAATATAAATTAATTTTAATTTAAGATTTTAAATTATTTATTGGATTAATATTTAAAATTAAATATATAATGAATTGTATACTTTAATTTATAATAATTTTTTTGATATTTAATAATATTTATTTATATTTATTTTTAAAATTATATAAGGTATATTCATGATTATTAAAGGTAATATTATATATAAAGGTTATTCTTTTGGAAAAGCTTTTATATTAAAAGATAAAAATATTAATATAAATAAAAATAGAATTAATAAAGAAAATATAGAATGTGAAATATTACGTTTTAAAAAAGCATATAAAAAAACTATTAATCAGTTTAAAAAAATAAAATCTTCATTAACTGATAAATATAAAAAAATTTTATTTGAAGGATATATTTTTTTTATAGAAGATAAAAAATTCAAGCAAGATATTATTAATAATATTAAAAATAATTTGTTATTTTCAGATTATTCTGTACATAGGGTTGTTAAAAAACAAATAAATGATATAAAAAAAGTTAATAATCCTTATATTAGAGAAAGAGCTAATGATTATTTAGATATTAAAAAAAGATTAATATATAATATATATAATGTAAAATTAATAGATTATAATTTTTTAGATATAAAAGATTATGTTATAATAGTTTCTAAAGAATTATCTCCTTCTCAAATTATGCAGTTTAATTTAAATAAAGTAGTAGGTTATATAACAGAATTTGGTAGCATTACATCGCATACTTCAATAATTTCTAAATCTTTAGAATTAGTAAGTATAATACAAGTTAAAAATGTTACTAATATTATTTATAATAATGATAATATTATAATAGATGGAATTAAAGGAAATATATATGTTAATCCTTCAAATTTAATATTAGAAAAGTTAAAAAATAAAAATGATAGTTATTTAGGTAAACAAAAAAAATTATTTTTATTAAATAAATTACCCGCAGTAACTACTGATGGATATAAAGTTAAATTATTAGCTAATATAAATAGCAATAAAGATATAGAAAATATATTTAAATATGGTGCTGAAGGTATAGGATTATATCGTACTGAATTTTTGTTTATGAATAGAGATTCTTTTCCAACAGAAGAAGAACAATATAATATATATAAACAAGTAATAGAATATATGGATGGTAAATTAGTTACTATTAGAACAGTTGATTTAAGTAGTGATAAATTTTTACCTTATATGAAATTTCCTAAAGAAAATATACCTTTTTTAGGTTGAAAATCTATTAGAATTTATAAAGATAAAATAAATATTTTTCATACTCAATTAAGAGCAATTTTAAGATCTTCTATATATGGAAATGTAAGAATTATATTTCCTATGATAATTTCTATGGAAGAAGTTTTTTTTTTAAAAAAAGAAATTAATAAAATTAAATTAGAATTAAAAAACAAAAATATTTCTTTTAATGATAATATTAAATTAGGTGTGATGATTGAAACACCCGCCGCTGCAATTATATCAGAATTTTTAGCTAAAGAATTAGATTTTTTTAGTATAGGTACTAATGATTTAATTCAATATACTTTAGCGGTAGATAGAAACAATATTTTAGTTTCATATTTATATGAACCTTTATCCCCTTCAATAATACATTTTATAAAATATATTATTTTTTCAGTTCATAAATATAATAAAAAAATTGGTATATGTGGTGAAATTGCATCAGATGAAAATATTACATTGCTTTTAGTGGGATTAGGAATAGATGAATTAAGTATGAATTCTAATTATATACCTAAAATTAAATATAATATAAGAAGTTTTTCCTTTCGTTATTCTAAAAATATTTTATCTAGAATTTTAAATAAAAATAATATAAAAGATATAAAATTAATTTTAAAAAATAAATAATATTGATTATTTATTAATTATTTTTTTTGCCCAAAGGCGGAATTGAACCGCCGACACGAGGATTTTCAGTCCTCTGCTCTACCTACTGAGCTATCTGGGCTCATAAATATAATATTAAATTCATATAAAAATGTAATTTATTTATTTAATTTTTAAATATTTTTGTTTTTTTAAATTAACAATTTTAAATTTAAATTATATATAATTTAAATAATTTATTTATTTATTTTAAAATAATTAAATTTGATATTTATTTTAATTTAATATATTTATTTATTATTTAAATAATAAATGTTTTTTACATATATTACAAGTAATAATTAATATATTATTAAAAGTAATTTTTTTTTTGATTAAATTTGAATATTTTATTTTTTATGTATTTATAAAATTTTAAATTTTTTTATATTTATATATCTTGAAACTTTTTTTTTTATCCTTACTTATATAATAATTATATTAATTTATAATATATATAATATATTATATATAATTGAGGAATAATTAAAAATGAAAATTCGTCCATTACATGATCGTATTGTAGTTAAACGTAAAGAGGTAGAATCTAAATCTTCTGGAGGAATAGTTTTAACTGGTTCTTCAGCAAATAAATCCACTAGAGGTAAAGTAATTGCAGTAGGTAAAGGTCGTATACTTGATAATGGAAAAATTAAAAAGTTAGATGTAAAAGTTGGTGATGTAGTAATATTTAATGATGGTTATGGTATTAAATCTGAAAAAATAGATGATAAAGAAATATTAATTATGTCTGAAAGTGATGTATTAGCTATTATTGAATAATATTAATTTTATAATTTTATTAAAGGTAAAATATTATGACATCTAAAGATGTAAAATTTGGTAATGATGCTAGATCTAAAATTTTACGTGGAGTAAATATTTTAGCAGACTCTGTAAGAGTAACTTTGGGTCCAAAAGGTAGAAATGTGGTTTTAGATAAATCTTTTGGTGCACCTTCTATTACTAAAGATGGGGTATCTGTAGCTAGAGAAATTGAATTAGAAGATAAATTTGAAAATATGGGTGCTCAAATGGTTAAGGAAGTGGCATCTAAGGCTAATGATGTGGCAGGTGATGGAACTACTACAGCTACTGTATTAGCACAATCTATAGTAAGTGAAGGTTTAAAGGCAGTAGCTGCTGGTATGAATCCTATGGATCTAAAAAGAGGTATAGATAAAGCTGTAAGTTCAGCTGTAGTAGAATTAAAAAAATTATCTGTTCCTTGTTCTGATTCTAAATCTATAGCTCAAGTTGGTACAATATCTGCTAATGCTGATGAAACTGTTGGTAATTTAATAGCTAAAGCTATGGAAAAAGTTGGTAAAGAGGGAGTTATAACAGTTGAAGAAGGAACTGGTTTGCAGGATGAATTAGATGTTGTAGAAGGAATGCAATTTGATAGAGGTTATTTATCTCCTTATTTTATTAATAAGACTGATTCTGGTATAGTTGAATTGGAAAACCCTTATATTTTATTAGTAGAAAAAAAAATTTCTAATATACGTGAAATATTACCTATTTTAGAGTCTATAGCTAAATCTAATAAACCTTTATTAATAATAGCTGAAGATGTAGAGGGAGAAGCTTTAGCTACTTTAGTTGTTAATAATATGAGAGGTATAGTTAAAGTTTCTGCTGTTAAATCACCTGGTTTTGGTGATCGTAGAAAATCTATGCTACAAGATATAGCTATTTTAACAGGTGGAACAGTAATTTCTGAAGAAATAGGTATGGAATTAGAAAAATCTACTATACACGATTTAGGTGGTGCTAAAAAAATTATTATTAATAAAGATACTACTACTATTATAGATGGATCAGGTTGTCAAAAAGAAATATTAAAAAGAATTAATAATATTCGTCAGCAAATAGATGAATCTACTTCAGAATATGATAAAGAAAAATTACAAGAAAGAGTAGCTAAATTAGCTGGTGGGGTTGCAGTATTAAAAGTAGGTGCTGCTACTGAAGTAGAAATGAAAGAAAAAAAAGCTAGAGTAGAAGATGCTTTACATGCTACTAGAGCTGCTGTAGAAGAAGGAGTGGTAGCAGGTGGTGGGGTAGCTTTAGTTAGAGTAGCTGAAAGATTAAGTAATTTAACAGCTCAAAATGAAGATCAAAATATGGGTATAAGAGTTGCTTTAAGAGCAATGGAGTCCCCTTTACGTCAAATAGTTAGTAATACCGGTGAAGAACCGTCTGTGGTAGCTAATAATGTTAAAGCTGGTAGTGGTAATTATGGTTATAATGCTGCTACTGAAAAATATGGTGATATGATAGATATGGGTATTTTAGATCCTACTAAAGTAACTCGTTCTGCTTTACAGTATGCAGCTTCAGTTGCAGGATTAATGGTAACTACAGAGTGTATGATAACTGATTTACCTAAGGATGAAAAATCTGAAATAAATACACCAAATCCTTCAATGAATGGAGCAGGAATGGGAGGAATGGGTGGTATGGGTGGAATGATGTAATCATATGATTATTTAATTATTAATATTGATTTACATATTTTACAAAGATAAATATTAAAGTCCACAGTGACTTTAATATTTAATTTGTAGTTTGTTTTGTTTTTTTAAAAAAATATTATATAATAATTATATGATAAATGTAAAAGATATAATTAATGATTATCGTATTCATAAAAATGATAATGGTTCATCTAGTATTCAAGTTTTTTTATTAAGTATTCGTATTAAAAAATTACAAAAGCATTTATCTATATTTAAAAAAGATTTTCATAGTAGATTAGGTTTATTGAAATTAATATTTCTTCGTCGTAAATTATTAAAATATATAAAATTTAATAATTTAAGTAATTATAATTTAATAATAAAAAAACTTAAAATACATATATAGATATTATTATTTTATTTGTTAATTTTAAAAATATAGGAAATTATTTTGTTTGAAAATAATGTATTAGAATTTAATTATGGCAATAATTTGATTAAATTAGAAAACGGTTATATAGCTAGACAGTCTACCTCATCTGTTATTGCTAGTATGGATGATACTGTGGTTATTGTTACATTAGTTTGTAGTGATGAAATTAAAGTTAATCAAACTTTTTTACCTTTAAGTGTTAATTATCAAGAAAAATTTTATTCTGTTGGAAAAATTCCAGGTAGTTTTTTTAGAAGAGAGGGTAGATCTAGTGATATAGAAATTATAATATCTAGATTAATTGATAGATCTATACGTAATTTATTTAATAAAAATTTTTTAAATGATATACAAATAATAGTAAATGTTATATCTGTTGATCCACAGATTAGTACTGATATAATTTCTATAATTGGTGTTTTTACAGTATTAATGTTATCAGGTATACCTGATATAAAAGCTTTAGCTGTAGCTAGGGTATGTTATTTAAATAATAATTATATTTTAAATCCTACTGTAAAAGAAATAAGTTTAAGTAAATTAAATTTAGTAGTAGTTGGAACCGAAAAAGAAATTTTTATGATAGATAGTTGTTCGAAGAATTTATCTGAAAAGTATATTATTGATGGTATTAATTTTGCTTTTGATAATTTTAAGTATTTAATTTATAATATTAAAAATTTTTGTAATAAACAAAAAAAAAATTATAAAATTAATAATAATTATAATTATATTAATGAAGTTTTATCATTAGATATTAAAAATTATATTAATGATTTTTGTTTTAAAGATATATATAAAATTTATAATTTATTTTATAATAAAAAAGAAAGGAATTTATTATTATCAAAAATTAAAGATAATTTATTAATTAATCTTTTAAATGATAATAAAATATTTTCTGAAATTTTAGTTTTAAAAGAATTTTTTAATATACAAAAAAAAATTATTATTAATAAATTAGTAGATTATAAATTACGTATTGATGGTAGAAAATTAAATGAAATACGTGATATAGATATTAAAGTTGGTTTTTTACCTAAAAGAGTACATGGATCTTCTTTATTTACTAGAGGGGAAACTCAAGCATTAGTAACTGTAACTTTAGGTAGTTCTAAAGATGCTCAAAGTTTTGATGATATTTTTTTAGGAGAACGTATTGATAATTTTATATTTCATTATAATTTTCCTCCATATTCTGTGGGAGAAATAGGAAATATTGGAATTATTAAAAGAAGAGAAATAGGTCATGGTTATTTAGCTAAAAAAGGAATTATACCTATATTACCTAGTATTAAATTTTTCCCTTATACAATACGTATTGTTTCAGAAATTTTAGAATCTAATGGCTCTTCTTCTATGGCGTCTGTTTGTGGGGCTTCTTTAGCATTAATGGATGCAGGTATTCCTATTAAAAATCATGTAGCTGGAATAGCAATGGGTCTAATTAAAACTTCTAAAAAAAAATTCATACTTTCTGATATTATAAGTGATGAGGATAAATTTGGTGATATAGATTTTAAAATTATTGGTACTAAAATAGGAATTACTGCTTTACAAATGGATATGAAAATTAATGGAATAAGTATAAATGATATATCAGATTGTTTAAAAAAAGCTAAAGATTCTAGATTATTTATTTTAGATAAAATGTATAATAAAATAAACAAACCTAGATCAAATTTATCTACCTATGCTCCTAAAATATATAAATTTAAAATTGAAATTAATAAGATTAAAGATATAATTGGTAAAGGCGGTAGAGTAATTAAATCTTTAACTGAAAAAAATAATTGTTTAATAGATATAAATAATGATGGTTGAATTAATATAGTATCTAATAATAAGAATAATGCTATTAATGTTATTAATAGTATTAAAAAAATTATTTGTAGTGTTAAATTAGGTTCTGTTTATTTAGCCAAAATAGTTAGAATAGTTAATTTTGGTTTATTTGTAAAATTTTTAAGAGAAAAAGAAGGTTTAATACATATTTCTAAAATATATAAAAATAAAAAAAATAAAAATATTTTTAATAATTTCAAAATTGGTCAACATATATATGTTAAAGTTTTAGAAATTAATAATGGCAAATTTAAATTAAGTATTAAAGATAATTAAATTAAATATTTAGTATTTTTAAATATAAAAGATAAAATTATAAATATGATAAATAATAGTAATAATTTTTTTGATTTTTCTATTTTTAAATTCAAAAATGAGTTATTAAAAATAATTAAAGAAATAGGTTATAGTAAACCCACCCCTATACAAATGAAATGTATTCCATTATTTTTTAAAAAAACTAATATATTGGGTGTAGCTGAAACAGGTAGTGGTAAAACAGCATCTTTTGTATTACCTATATTAAATTCTATTTCATATAATAGTAATTTATTACAAGCATTAGTTTTAGTTCCTACTAGAGAATTAGCTATACAAATAACTAATTCTTTTATTATTTTTAATAAATATCTTAATCATAAAATTTTACCATTATATGGTGGTCAAAAATATAATATTCAAATATATGGTTTAAAAAAAAAACCTAATGTTATTGTATCTACTCCTGGTAGATTAATAGATTGTTTAAATCGTAATTATTTAAATTTAAATAATATTAAATATTTAGTATTAGATGAAGTAGATGAAATGTTGCGTGTTGGATTTATTAATGATGTTAAAAAAATATTAAATTTTATTAAAAATAAATATCATACTTCTTTATTTTCAGCTACTATATCTTCTTCAATTAAGAAAATAGTTAATAAATTTAAAATATTTCCTAAAGAAATAAATTTATCTTTTAGAAATAATAAAAAAGATATTTTACCTAGAAATATTAAACAATATTATTGTATAATAAATATTTATAAAGATAAATTAAATTTTTTAATGAAATTTTTAGAAGTAGAAAAATTTATTGCTGTTATAATTTTTGTTCGTACTAAAAATTATACATTAAAATTATCTAATATACTTATTGAAAAAGGTTATAGTTGTTCTGCTTTAAATGGAGATATGAATCAAAATTTAAGAGAGAAAACTATATGAAATTTACGTAATAATAAAATTTCTATATTAATAGCTACAGATATTGCTTCTAGAGGTTTAGATATTAATAATATTAATTTAGTTATTAATTATGATATACCTATGGATGTAAAGTCTTATATACACCGTATAGGTAGAACTGGGCGTGCGGGAAATTCAGGTAAAACTATTTTATTTCTTGAAAAGAAAGAACTTTTTTTTTTAAATCTTTTAAGAAAAAATATAAGTGTTTCTATTAAAAAAATTTTCCCTCCAACTAATAAAATTATTTTAAATAAAAGAATAAATAATATTATTTCTAAGATTTTATTATATAAAAAAAAAAAAAATATAGTAAATAATTTTTATAGAAAAATAATAGATATTATTAATAATAAAATTAAATTTAAAGACAAAAATTATTTAAATATAATTTTATTAAAATTATTTTATGATAATTTATTTAATAAAAAAATTTATTAAGTAGGTGATAATGGAATTGAACCAATGACTTTCTCCTTGTAAAAGAGACGCTCTACCACTGAGCTAATCACCTATAAATGGAGCTGGCGGGATTCGAACCCGCGTCCAAAATAACTTATTTTAATAATACTACATGTTTATTTTATTTTATATTTATTAATTATTCAAAATAAAAAAAAAGAATAACTAAAATTAGTCTATTAAATAAATTATTATAGATATAGACTTCTATAATATTTCTTTTTTAAAATGACATTTTTTATATTCATAAAAAGATAAAAGATTATATAAAAAACGGCTTTTATAGCTTATTAAGCTGCTAAAGCATAATTATAGTTTTTAGTAACTATTTTTTTTACGGTTTTTAACGCGGTCTACCGTAACCTCGACATGCTTATTAAAATTTGTATATTTTGTCAAATCCAGTACAGCCCCTTATTATTTATATAATAAAAAAAAAATTAATTTAAGTCAATATATTTTTTATTTTTTTTTCATTTTTTATATTTTTTTAAAGTTTTTTTTTTTATACCTTTAGCTAATGCTATTTTAATTTTAAATCATGGTTTGTCTATTTTAATAGAAATAAGAATTAATGTATATCCTTTTTTATTAGTTTTATTATATAAATATTTAATTTCTTTTTTTTTTAAAAGTATTTTAATATTTCTATTTTTATATATTATATTATTTTGATTAATATTTATAATTAATCCTATTAAATATATTTCATAATTTTTATTTATTTTAATATAAGTGTTACTTATATCTATTTTTTTATTTTTAATATATTTAACTTCTATACCTTTTAAACATATTCCTGCTATAAATTTCTTTAGAATTTTATAATTTAAATATACTTTTTTATTATATATTATGTTTTTTTTTTTTTTTTTTCATTAATTTAATATTTTATATTTAATATTATTAAATTATAATTATAGTAATTTTTATTTAACAATTAATATATTATATTTAAATAATATATATTTTATTATTTATTTAAGGATCATTATGGATAATACTAATAATAATAATTCAAATAAAGATATTTTAAAAGAAAAAGATAATATTAATTTAGATATTAATATTTTTAAAAAAAAAATAAATAAGTTAAAAGGTAAATTTAAAAAAAATAAAAAAGATTTAATGATTTTTAAAAAAAAATGTTCTCAATTAAATAAAGATATTTATAATAATAATTTGCGTTATCAAGCTGATATAGATAATTTAAATAAACGTAATAATGAATATATTAAAAATATTTATAAATATTCTTTAGAAAAATTTATAAAAAGTTTATTACCTGTAGTAGATAATTTAAAAAATGCATTAAAAAGTAGTAAAAATAAAAATTTAAATATTAATATTACTACTGAAGGTATTGAACTAACATTTAAAAATTTTTTATCTATATTAAAAAAAAATAATGTAAAAATTATTAATGATATTGATATAGATTTTAATCCTAATTATCATCAAGCGGTTGTTGTAGTAAATATTGATGATATTAAAAAAGATAATAAAATAATAGAAGTTTTACAAGAAGGTTATTTATTAAATAATAGATTATTGAGACCTGCGATGGTTAAAGTTTTTAAATATATTAAATGTAAAAAATAATTTTAATTAAATATTGAATTTTTTTTTTTTTTTTGATAGTATTAATATATTGGCCCTTTAGCTCAGAGGTAGAGCAGGCGACTCATAATCGCTTGGTCGTTGGTTCGAATCCAATAAGGGCCATGTTTTTATTTTTCAAGATAGTATTTTTTAATAATATTTTTATTAATAAATTCATATACTATAGGTATACCAGTGGGTATATTTAATTTTTCGATATTTTTATCTGAAATATTATCTAAATATTTTATTAATGATCTTAATGAGTTACCATGTGCTACTATAATTATATTATTATTATTTTTGATTTTAGGTAATATATTTTTTTTTCAAAAAGGTATTACTCTATTATATGTATCTTTTAAACTTTCTCTATTGGGTATGATAACTTTATTTAATTTATAAAATTTAATTTCTTTATTTTTATATTTTTTATTATTAATATTTAATTTTGGTGGTTTAATTTTAAAGCTTCTTCTTCATAAATTTACTTTTTTTTTTCCATATATTAAAGATATTTCTTTTTTATTATATCCTTGTAAATCTCCATAATGTCTTTCGTTTAATTTTCAATTTTTATTAATTTTTATTCATAATAAATTTAATTTAAATAGAATTTCTCATAAAGTATGTATGGATCTTTTTAAAATAGAACTATAAGCATAATTAAATATAATTTTTTTTTTTTTTAATATTTTACCAGCATTTTTAGCTTCTTTAATTCCATTATTAGATAATTTTACATCTATTCATCCAGTAAATAAATTTTTTTTATTTCAAATACTTTCACCATGTCTTATTAAGACTATTTTATTCATAATATTTTTAAATTTAAAATTTTTAAATGTACTTAATAATTTTATTATGTGATATAATTAATTTTTTTATTTTATTAGTTTTTTTATTTAATAAATCGTTAAAATTATAGGAGTTTTTAATTGAATAATTACCTATTTTAATTCTTTTTAATTTTAATATATATGCACCACATTTTAATTTTTTTCCTATAGAATATATTATACTTCTTATATATGTTCCTTTAGAACATTTTATTTTAATTTTAACAATATTATTTTTAATATTTTTAATTTTATTTTTATATATATATATATATTTTTTTTTCTTAATATTAATTCCTTTTATTGCATATTTATATAATGGTTTTCCTTTATGTTTACATGCTGAATAATATGGTATATTTTGCAATATTTTTCCTTTATAATTATTTATTATATTATATATTTTATTTTTATTTAAATGATTGGTTTTTTTTTTATTAATTATATATCCATATGCATCATGAGTATTGGTATTTATTCCTAATTTACATATGACTATATATGTTTTTTTTTTAACTATTATTTTATTGAATAGTTTATTTGTTTTTCCAAAACTTATTAATAATATACCTGAAGCTATAGGATCTAATGATCCGATATATCCAGCTTTTTTATATTTAAATATATATTTTATTTTATTTAATGTTTCATTAGAAGTAATTCCTGAAGGTTTATTAAATATTAATAAACCATTGATTTTATTATTTTGCATATTTTTAAATTAATTTTTATTTATTTTATTAAATAAATTATTTACTTTTTTTATAAAATTATCATATTTAAAATGTATTTTAGGAATATATTTTATATTAATTTTTTTTTTTAGTATATTACTAATATATTTGGAATTTTTTTGTAATATATTTATATTTTTTTTAATTTTATTTTCATTATTAATATTAATAAAATTAACATATATATGTATATATGATATATCTTTAGGTATATATAAATAACTTATAGACATTATATATTTTTTATAATATATATTTTTATATTTATTTAAAATAATTTTAATTATATTTTTTTTTATTTCATTTATTATCTTATTAAATTTAATATTTTTTTTCATATTAAAATATTTATATTATAGATTCTATAATATCTCCAATTTTAATATTTGAAAAATTTTTTATATTAATTCCACATTCCATATTTTTTTTTACTATATTTATTTTTTTCTTAAATTGTTTTATTGATTCTATTTTACCTGTAAATATAATTTTGTTATCTCTTAATATATTTATATTATTTCTTTTATTTATTTCACCTTCTATTATTTTACATCCTGCTATATAATTAGATTTAGATAATTTAAATATATTTTTTATTATAGCTTTACCTAAATATTTATTTTTATTTTTATTATTATTTTCAATATTAACTATTTTTTTTAATTTTTTAATTAGTTTATAAATTATATTAAAATAATATATTTTATTTTTATAAATTATTTTTTTATTTTTTATTAAATATTTAATATTAATGTTATAAGCAATTATTATTGAATTGGTAATATTAGCTAATAATAAATTATTTTTATTTATATCTCCTATATCAGAATAAACTATATTAATTTTATCTTTTATTTTTTTATTAATTCATTTTATTATAGTTTCCATTGAACTAAATGTATCAGTTTTAATAATAATATTAATTTTGTTATTTTTATTATTTTTAAATATATCGAATGAATTTTTATTAATTATTGATTTTTTATTAATATTATTTATTTTATTATTTATTAATGATATTTTTTTGGCTATTTTAATATTTTTTAAAGTAATAAATTTCTCGCCTAATTTGGGTTTATTAGATAATCCTAGTATTATTACTGGCATTGATGGTATAGCATATTTAATTTTTTTTCCTTGATCATTATATATGCATTTAATTTTTCCATATTTTTCGTTACATAAAATAATATCTCCTATTTTTAATATTCCATTTTTAATTAATATTTTTGTTATTATTCCACATTTTTTATTAATACTATAATCTAATATTATACCCGATGATATATTATCATTAATATTAGTTTTTAAATTAATAGATTTTTTTAATTCAAAAATATATTTAATCAACTTATTAATTCCTTTTCCTAATTTTGTAGATATTTCTATAAAATAAGTGTTACCATTTAATTTTTTTGGAATTAAATTATATTCATATAATTCATTTTTTATTTTTTTAATGTTCTTTATATAATTTATTTTATCTATTTTATTTAATCCTATTATAGTAGGTATATTATTATTTTTTATATAATTAATAATTTCTATTGTTTGAGGCATTATACCATCTTCTATGGATATTATTAATATAATTATATCTGTAATTTTTATACTTCTTAATCTCATATTTTCAAAAATTAAATGGCCTGGTGTATCTAATATAGTTAGGTATCCATATTTTGTTTTTAAATAATGTGAATGTATATATTGTGTAATATTTCCTTTTTCTTTTATTATTGATTTATATTTTTTTAGATAATTTATTAATGATGTTTTTCCATGATTTACATGCCCCATTATTGTAACAATAGGTGGTCTAATATATATTTTTTTTTTTTTAATAGTATTATTAAATATTATATTTTTAATTTTTTTTTTATATTTTATTATTTTATATTTATTATTATTTTTAAATTTATTATTACTATTTTTTTTGATATTTTTTTTTATTATATTATTTTTTTTATAATCATTTTTTTTTTTTTTAATATTTATTTTTTTTTTTATATTTTTATATTTATATTTTTTTTTAAAATTTATTTTATTTTTTTTTATGAATTTATTTTTTTTATTATTTTTAATATATTTTTTTTTTTTTTTTATCATATTTAGTTATATTTAATATTAATTATTTTGAAATTTCAAAAATATTATTTATTACTTAAAATATTTATTTCCCATCCTAATAATTTAGATATTAATTTAATATTTTGTCCATTTTTACCTATTACTTGTAAAATTTTTTTAAGTTCAACTTTGATATTAATTTTTTTTTTAATATAATTTATATTTAATTTTAGTATTTTTATAGGATGTATTATATTATAAATAAATTTTTTAATATTGCTATTTCATAATATTATATCTATTTTTTCTCCTGATAATTCATTAGATATTGCTTGTATTCTTGTACCTTTAATTCCTACACAAGCTCCTATAGCATCTATTTTTTTATCTTTACTTATAACCGCTATTTTTGATCTTAATCCTGGATTTCTTGATATTGCTTTAATTTTAATTATATTATTTTTGATTTCAGGTATTTCTATTTTCAATAATTCTATTAAAAAATTTATTGTAGATCTTTTTACTATTATTTGATATTTTTTATTTGTTTTGATTATATTATATATAATAGTTTTTATTTTTTTTCCTATTTTTATATCATCATTAAATATCATATCTGATTTAAAAATTTTAGCCTCTAAATTATTTCCTATATCAATTATTATATGATTTTTATATATTTTTTTTATTATTCCAATTATTATTTGTCCTATTTTTCTTTTAATTTTTTTAAATTTAATTTTTTTTTTAATTTCTTTTATTTTTTGTGTTATAATTTTTTTAACATTTTGTGTAGTTATTCTATCAAAATTAATATTTTTAATTTTTTTTTTTATTATTTCTCCAATTTTAATATTTTTTTTTATTTTTATAGCTTTTTTAATATTTATTTCTTTGTTAGGTAATAAAACATTTTTAACTACTAATAATTTTTTATATATATAAAATTTTCCATTATTTCTATCTATATTAATTTTAATATTAATTTTTTTTTGATATTTTTTTTTTATTGCAATAGTTAAAGATTTTTCTAATAATTTAAATAATATTTCTTTTGGTAAAGATTTTTCGTTAGATACCGCTTCTGCAACAGCTAAAATTTTTTTATTCATCCTAGCAGGCCTCTATAATTTTTTTTTTAAATATTTTTTTTTTTAAAAAAAAATATAATTATTAAAATGATAAATATTTAATTAAATATTTTAATGTTATTTTTTTATTTAAAGGATATTATTAAAATATTTTATATATATTTGATGAAGATTTTTAATACCGGGAACGGGATTCGAACCCGTAGTTAATATAACTACTACCTCAAAGTAGCGTGTATACCATTTTCACCATCCCGGTATTTAATTAAGGAAAGTTATTTTAATATTTTAACATTATTTATATTTTTTTTAAATTTGTTAATTTTAATATTATTTATTAAATTTAATATTATTGCAATTATAAAAAATAATATTGATAATATACTAATAATATAATTAAAAATATTTTTTATATAATTAGATGTTAATATAGTATTATTATTTATATTATTATATTCTGATATAGAATTTATTATATAATTTTTACTAGGAGAGAATATTATTAAAAATATTAATATTATACATGTTATAATAAATATAATTGATATTATTTGATACATATTTTTACCTTATGTAAATAATAATTTATTTTTTATAATTATTAAATATAATTTTTTTAATTTGTTTTCTATTTAAAGTTTCATGTTTTATTAATTTATTTTTCATTTTATGAAGAGTATTTAAATTATTTAATAATATTTTTTTAGCTCTTAAATAATTTTTTTTTATTATTTGTTTTATTTCTTTATCTATAATTTTAGAAGTATAATTTGAAATATTTATATTATTTTGATTTATTAAATTATTTTTATTTTTATTTAATAAAATTGGACCTATTTTTTCAGAAAATCCTCATTTAGTTATCATATTTTTAGCTATAGAAGTTGCTATTTCAATATCATTACTACTTCCTATAGAAATATTTTCTTTTCCATATATAATTTCTTCAGCTAATCTTCCACCATATAAAGTAGATATTTTACTTTCTAATTTTTTTTTATTTATATTGATTTCATTTCCTTTAGGTAAAAAAAATGTTGTACCTAATGATTTACCTCTAGGGATAATAGTAACTTTATGTACAGAATCATGTTCGCTTAATAATTCACCCACTATAGTATGTCCTGATTCATGATATGCTGTTAATTCTTTTTGTTTTTTAGTTATAAATAAAGATTTTCTTTCCGCGCCCATAATAATTTTATCTATAGATATTTCAAATTCTTTCATAGAGACATTTTTTTTATTATTTTTTGCTGCATTTAAAGAAGCTTCATTAATTAAATTAGCTATATCTGCTCCAGAAAAACCAGGTGTACTTTTAGCTATAATATTGATATTAACATCTTTATTTAATGGTATATTTTTAATATGTGTTTTAATAATTTGTATTCTACCTTTAATATCAGGTAAATCTATAATAATTTTTTTATCAAATCTTCCTGGTCGTATTAATGCAGGATCTAAAATATCAGGTCTATTAGTAGCAGCAATTATTATTATTCCATTATTATTATCAAATCCATCCATTTCCACTAATATTTGATTTAATGTTTGTTCTCTTTCATCATTTCCACTATTTAAATTTATACTTCTTCTTCTTCCTATAGCATCAATTTCATCTATGAATATTATACAAGGACAATTTTTTTTAGCTTTATCAAACATATCTCTAACTCTAGAGGCCCCTACTCCAACAAACATTTCTACAAAATCAGATCCTGATATATTATAAAATGGTACTTGAGCTTCACCAGCTATAGCTTTAGCTAAAAGAGTTTTACCTGTTCCAGGGGGGCCAATCATTAAAATACCTTTAGGTAATTTTCCACCTAATGTTTGAAATTTTTGTGGTTTTTTTAAATATTCTATAATTTCTTTAACTTCTTCTTTAGCTTCATCACATCCAGCTACATCTTTAAGTAATAATTTATTATTTTTTTTTTTTCAAATTTTTGCTTTGCTTTTGCTAAAAAAAAAAGAATTACTACTTTTTTTATATATTTTTTTAATAAAAAATAATCATAGTATTATAGTAATTATTATTGGATATCATGAAATTAACATAGAAATAATTATATTAGGTTCTTGAATGGGAGAAGTGCTTAATATAATGTTTTTTTTAGTTATATTATTCAATAAATTATTATCATATATAGGAATATATGTATTATATTTTGTTTTTTTTTTTGTTAATACATTAATTTTTTTACCATTTATTTTAATTTTTTTAATTTTATTGTTTTTTATATCAGATAAAAAATTAGAATAATTTACTATTTTAATTTTTTTTTTTTTAATTATATTATGTAAACTAAATATAGATATTATACTTATAATTAATCAAAAAATTATTTTTTTAATCATATATTTAAAGAATAGAATTAAATTTTAATAATATTTTTATATTTTATTGCTATTATATATATTTCTTTTGAAAGTTTTTTTGAGGATTCTGGTTTATATATTTTAATAGTTTTAAAAATATTTTTAATTTTTTTTAAAATATAATTAAAATTTTCTCCTAAAAAAATTTTAATTATTAAATTTCCATTATTAATTAATTTTTTATTACATAAATATAATACATTATTAATAATATTTTTTATTTTAGGATTATCAATTTCTTTAATACCTGAAATATTTGGTGATATATCACAAATAATATTATTTATTTTAAATAGATTAGTAATTTTAATTAATTTATTTATTGTATTAAACTTACATATATCACCTAATATAAAATTTACTTTTTTTATTTTTTTCATAGGTAAAATATCACAACTAAATATTTTACCAATATTTTTAATATTTTCAGATAAAAATTTAGATCAACCTCCTGGATACGAACCTAAATCAATAATATTATTATTTCTATTAAATATATTAAATTTAGTTTGTATTTCTTGAATTTTAAATCAAGATCTAGATCTTAATTTTTTTTTATAAGCTATTTTAGTATATTTATCATTTAAATATAATTTAATTCATTTTTTTTTTTTCATTTTTTTATAATATATTAAGAAATGTAAATTTATATTTTTTTTATAAAAAAATATAATAATTTTAATTAATAATATTATTTAATATTTAAAATTTTATATCTCACATCTCCTCCTGGTGTTTTAATTAGAATTATATTATTTTTTTTTTTACCTATTATTCCTTTTACTAAAGGTGAATTTATAGATATTAATTTATTTTTTATATTAGATTCATCATCTCCCACTATAATATACTTATATATTTTTTTATTATTTAAGTTTAATAATGTTATTTTAGATCCAAATACAATTTTTTTACTATTTATTTTGGAAATATCTATTATATGAGAATTAATAAGTTTATATTCTATTTCTTTAATTTTTTTTTCACATATTATTTGTTCTTCTTTAGCGGCATTATATTCTGAGTTTTCTTTTAAGTCTCCAAATTTTCTTGCATTTGTTATTAAAGATATTATTTGAGGTCTTTTGATTTGTTTTAGAAATTCTAATTTTTTACGTAATTTTTTTTCTCCTTTTATAGTCATTAATATACGAATCATTATCTTTTTCTCTTTTTTATAAAAAAATTAGTATTTATTATTAATTGTATTAATAGAAGATTAACATTTATTATTAATTACATTGATGAATTTATGTTTTTTAATTCCTTTTTTTTTAAATTCTACAATTCCGTTTTTAGTAGCAAATATTGTATAATCTTTACCATATGATGTATTAATACCTGAATGAAATTTTGTTCCTCTTTGTTTTACAATTATATTACCAATTTTTACATATTCTCCACCAAAATGTTTAATACCTAATCTTTTACCTCTAGAATCTCTTCCGTTTTTAGTAGAACCACCTGCTTTTTTATGTGCCATATGTTTTTTTAATATATTTAACTTGAATTTTTGTTAGTTTTTGTCTATGTCCGTATTTTTTTTTGTAATTTTTTCTTTTTTTAAATTTTATTATATTAATTTTTTTTTTTTTAATTTGATCTAAAATTTTAATTTTAATTTTAAAAAATTTAATATCTTCTTTTTTATATAATATTTTTTTTTTAAAATATATAAATATTATATTTTTGGTTTTAATAAAAAAATTTTTTCCTATTTTTTTATTAATTTTTTCTATTAAGATGTGTTGATTTTTTTTAATTATATATTGTTTTTTTTTAATTTTAATTATTGCGTACATTTTAAATTAATATATCATATATTATTTTGAATATTTTTTGAAATTATTACATATATAATTGTATATATAATTATATATATATTAATTTATAATATCATTTATACTTATAATTTAAGTTGATAATATATTATTTTTTTTTTAAAAAATATATAATTTTAAATTATAGATAATAGTATATTATATATGTAATATTTATTATTTTAATTTTTAAAAATTTATTAGGAATAATAACATAATGTTTAAAAAAATTCGTGGTATTTTTTCTAATGATTTATCTATAGATTTAGGTACAGCTAATACATTAATTTATATAAAAAATAAAGGTATAGTATTAAATGAACCTTCAGTAGTTGCTATACGTCAAGATAAAATAGGTTTGTCTAAAACTGTAGCAGCTGTTGGTTATCAAGCTAAATTAATGTTAGGTCGAACTCCTGGTAATATATTTGCTATAAGACCTATGAAAGATGGTGTTATAGCGGATTTTTTTATTACTGAAAAAATGTTACAATATTTTATTAAAAAGGTTCATACTAATAGTTTTATTAGACCTAGCCCAAGAGTTTTAGTTTGTGTACCAGTAGGTGCCACTCAAGTAGAAAGAAGAGCTATTAAAGAATCTGCTTTTGGTGCAGGTGCAAGGGAAGTTTTTTTAATTGAAGAACCTATGGCAGCCGCTATAGGTGCTAATTTACCTGTATCTGAACCAACTGGTTCTATGATTATAGATATAGGTGGTGGTACTACAGAAGTAGCAGTAATATCTTTAAATGGTGTTGTTTATTCTTCTTCTATTCGTATAGGTGGAGATAAATTTGATGAATCTATAATAAATTATATAAGAAGAAATTATGGTTCTTTAATAGGAGAATCTACAGCTGAAAAAATTAAGCATAAAATAGGTTCTGCTTATCCTAGTTCTGATGTTAAGGAAATTGAAGTAAGAGGTAGAAATATAGCTGAAGGTGTACCTAGAAGTTTTGTAATTAATTCTAATGAAGTATTAGAAGCTTTACAAGAACCTTTAAGTGGTATTATTAGTTCAGTAATGGTAGCATTAGAACAATGTCCTCCTGAATTGGCATCTGATATATCTGAAAGAGGAATGGTATTAACTGGGGGTGGAGCTTTATTAAAAAATTTAGATCGTTTATTGGTTGAAGAAACTAGTATACCAGTTATTATAGCTGATGATCCTTTAACTTGTGTAGCTAGAGGAGGAGGAAAAGCATTAGAAATAATTGATATTAATAATGGAGAGTTATTTAGTAATGAATAATATATTATTATAATTTAAATTTATTATTTTATGTTATTAAACAAAGAAAATAATTTTAATTTTTTTTTATACTTTTTATTTTTATCTTTTTTTTTAATTTTTTGTGATATTAATTATCTTAAAAATAGTAAAATTAAATTTATATCTAAAAAAGTTAATTATTTAATTAATGATTTTAGAAATAATATTTATATATTTTTTAAAGAGAAAAAAAAATTATTATTAAGTAAGAATTATTTAATTAATAAAAATTTAAAATTAATCAGGGAAAATTTATTATTAAGAAGCAAAATAAATTTTATAAATAATTTTAAAAGAGAAAATTATATTTTACGTAATTATTTAAATATTCCTTTATTAAAAAAAAATGATTATTCTATAGTTAGAGTATTATTAAATAATTCAGTTAATGTGGATGAATTATTTATTAATATTTATAATATTAAAAATTTAAAATATGGTAATTTATTATTTAATGGTATAGGAATTATAGGTAAATTAATTAATTTAAATAATAGTTTAGGTAAAATTCAATTGATATGTAATTATGAAAGTGGTTTTCCCGGTAAGATTTTACGTACCGGATTAAATGTAATAATAAATGGTTTTGGTTGTAAAAGAAATATGAAGATTTTTGATTTACCTATTGATACAAATATTATAAAGGGGGATATAATAGTTAATTATGATACTTATAAATATTATAATTTTATTCCTATTGGAGTGGTAATTGATATTATTAATGATGATGTATATGGTGGAATAATTGTTATAGTTAAGTCTTTTTTAAATTACACTATTAATAATAATAATGATTATGGTGTTTTATTTAAATAATATATATATTAAATAATATGTTTGATTTATATTTTTTTTTAAAAAGAATATTTAAATTTGTTTTATTAGTTTTTTTTTTATTTATTATTTTAAATATATTATTTGTTTTAAATTTTTTAAAATTAATTTGATTTTCTTTTTTTAATATTATTTATGTATATTTAATAATTAATAATTTTTTTTTTATTAAAAATTTGTTTTTTAGTTTTTTTTATGGTTTATTTATAGATTTTTTATTTAATTTTGTATTAGGTAAAATGTGTTTTATTTATTTATCATCTATTTGTTTAATTTATTTATTATTTAATGAAAATTATAGTAATAAATTATTAAGTATAAACAATTTTTTTAGAGTTTTTTTTTTCTTTTTTTTAATAAATTTAATTGATTGATTATTTAATTTTTTTTTATTTAGTTTATATTTAAATTATAATTTTATTTTATATAGTTTATTAAATTCTTTATTATTATTTTTATTAATATTTATATCGTCTTTTTAAATATAATAATATTAATTATTATATTTAATATTTAAAATTAGGTTTTTATATGAGTAAAAATATAATATATAAATTTATTTTAGATAATAATAATATTTCTGAATTAAATTTATTAGATTTTATATCTCAATTACCTTGTGGTAATTCATATTATAGTGATATATATTTACAAAATTGTTTAAATGAATCTTGATTATTAGAAAATGGTATTATTAAAAATAATCATCTAAATATTATTAATGGCGTAAGTGTTAGAATAGTTAATAATAATAAAACTATTTTTTCTTATTCTAATAATATTAGTTATAAATCTATAGTTAATATTATTAAAAAAGTAAATAGTATTAATTTTAATAATTCTTATTTTAAGAAATATAATATGTGTTTTTTACCTAATATAGTTTCTTATTATACTTATAGATCACCTATATGTTATTCTTTAAATAAAGATAAAATTGATTTATTGTTTTATTTAAATAATTATATTAAAAAAAAGAATAAATATATAACTTATATTTCTTTAAATTTTTTTAGTAGTTATGATATTGTTTTAATTTTATCGACTGATAATATTTTTATAGGAGATGTTAGACCTTTGATAAATTTATCTATTAGTTTGAAATTTAAAAAGAAATATTCAGAAGAAATAGGTTATAGTAGTGGTGGTGGTAGGTATTCTTATAATGAATTTATTTCTAAAATATATAAAAAAAAACCTTTTGTTGAGTTTTTAGCTGATGAGGCTATAAGAGTTGGATTAAATAATTTAAATGCTATTAATGCACCTTCTGGTAATTTTCCAGTTGTGTTAGGGGCTGGTTGACCTGGTGTATTATTACATGAAGCTGTAGGTCATGGGTTAGAAGGAGATTTTATTCGTAAAAAAACTTCTGTATATTATAATTTATTAAATAAAATAGTTGCTTCAAAATTATGTACTGTAATAGATAATGGAACTCTTATGTATAAAAGAGGTTCCTTAAATATTGATGATGAAGGTACTGTTTGTAGTAAAAATATTTTAATTAATAAAGGTGTTTTAAAATCATTTATTTTAGATAAATTTAATGCTCGTTTAATGAATTTATATAGTACTGGAAATGCTAGAAGAGAATCTTATGCAAGTTTACCAATTCCTCGTATGACTAATACTTATATGTTATGTGGTAAAGATAATTTTGACGATATTATTAATAGTATAGAGTATGGTATTTATATAGTTAATTTATCTGGTGGTGAGGTAGATATTACTTCGGGTAAATTTGTTTTTACAATTTTAGAGGGATATTTAATTAAAAATGGTGTTATATGTAATTCTATTAAGAATGCTACTTTAATAGGTTCTAGTATTAATATAATGAATAAAATTAGTATGGTTTCTAATAAATTAGAGTTTGATTTAGGATCTGGAATGTGTGGTAAAGATGGACAAAATGTTCCTGTAAGTGTAGGGCAACCTGCATTAAAAATAGATTCTATGATAATAGGTGGTTTAAGTTAATTTTTTAAATGTTAATAAATTTAATAAATATATGAGTATAAAAAATAATTGGTATTTAATTAATGCTAAAAATAAAATTTTAGGAAGGTTAATGACTAAAGTAGTAAATTTATTATTAGGTAAATATAAATATAATTATTTACCTTATAAATTGAATTATGATTATGTTATATTAATTAATGTAAGATATATTATAGTTACTGGAAATAAGAAAAAAAATAAAAAATATTATCGCCATAGTGGTTATGTAGGTAATTTAAAAACTATATCATTTGAACAGATGATGATAAAATCTCCTAAATATATTATTAGACATGCTATAAAAGGTATGTTACCTAAAAATTATATAGGTAAAAATTGTTTAAAAAAATTAAAGATATATAGTTCTAATTTTCATTTACATACTGCTCAAAAACCAATATTAATAGATTTTTAAAGTGAGTATATAATAATATGTATTATGGTACTGGTAGACGTAAGACTTCTTCTGCAAGAATTTTTATGAAAAAAGGCAAAGGTAATATATTTATAAATTATATTTTATTAAATAATTATTATATTGAAAAAATTAATAGAATAATAATTATGCAACCTTTTAGGGTTTTAAGTGAAGATTTTTTATATAAAAATTATGATTTTTTAATTACTGTAAAAGGAGGTGGTATATCAAGTCAAGTAATTGCTATTAGACATGGTATAAGTAGATTGTTATTAAAATTTAATAGTAGTTTTAAAAAAAAATTGAGATTATATGGTTTTATAACTCGTGATTCTAGAAAAGTAGAAAGAAAAAAATATGGTTTAAGAAAATCTCGTAGTAGACATCAATATTCTAAACGTTAGTAATTATGAATAAATATACTCCTATAATTATTCAATATTTAAAAATTAAAAAAAAATATAAAGATGGTTTGTTGTTTTATCAAATAGGTGATTTTTATGAATTATTTTATAATGATGCTATTAAAATTTCTTCTTTATTAGGTATTTTTTTAACTAAAAAAAAATTTGTAAATCAAAAAAGTATTCCTATGGCAGGTGTTCCTATACATTCTTCTGATTATCATATATCTAAATTGATAAAATTAGGACAAACTATAGTATTATGCAATCAAGTTTTAAATGATTTAAAATATAATTGTTTAGTAAAAAATAAAAATAAATTAATTAATAGAGTAGTTACTAAAATTATTACTCCTGGTACTGTTACTAATAATGATTTTATATGTAATAAATTGGATAATTATATAGGATGTATATATTATTGTGATAAAAAGAGAAAATTTGGTTTTTCTTATTTAGATATATTTACAGGAATATTTTATTTATGAGAAACTTCAAGTTTAGAAAAAATTAAATGTGAATTATATAGAACTAATATAAAAGAATTATTATATCCTGAAAATTTTAAATTTATGGAGTTAATAAATTTTATTAAATGTTTAAATATTTTAGATATTAGTAATTATAATTATTATAATAATTATAATATATTATTATCTCATTTTAATGTTTTAAGTCTTGATTGTTTTGGTGTAGAAAAATATATTGTAGGTATAAATGTAGCTGGATGTTTATTAAAATATGTTAAGTCTACTCAAATTAATGAGTTAAAATATATTAATAAAATAAAATTAAAAAATAATTCTAAATATATTTTTATGAATTTTTCTACTATTAAAAATTTAGAGTTATTTGATTCTTTATCAGGTAATAAAACAAAAACTTTATTTTATATATTAAATAATACTTCTACTCCTATGGGTTGTAGAATGTTAAGAAGATGAATAATGTATCCTATCACAGATATTAAAAAAATTAAATATCGTCATTATATAATGGATAATATATTAAAAAAAAATAATATTTTAATTTTTTTTTTAAAAAAAATAGGGGATTTAGAAAGGATTATAGGTAAAATTTTTTTATATAATATTAATCAAAAAGATTTAATTAATTTTAAATATTATTTATTTATAATATTTAAGATAATTTTTTTATTTTATAAAAATAATATAAATATAATTAATTTTTTATATAAATATAAAAAAAAAATTAAAAAAATATTTAAGTTAGTTAATATTTCTATTGTTGATCCTAGTATAGATAATAAAAATATAATTTTATCAGGTTATAATAAAAAATTAGATGTTTTTAAAAAAAAAAAAAAAAAATATAAAAAAAAAATATTAAAATTTGAAATATTGGAAAAAAAGAAATTAAAAATTAAAAGTCTTGTAATTAATTATAGTAAATTACATGGATTTTATATTCAAATTAAAAAAAATGATTTAAAATTAGTACCCAATAATTATATAAAATATCAGATATTTAAAAAATATTCTAGATATTTTACTATAAATTTAAAAAAAATAGAATGAAAATTTTTAAATTATAAAAAAAAGATTAAAATTTTAGAAAAAAAAATATTTAATAAAATATTATGTAATATTAATAGAAATATAAATTTTTTAAAAAAAGTTTCTTTTTATATTAGTAAATTAGATGTATTATCTAATTTATTGAATGTTTCTATTAATTTAAATTATGTAAAACCAAATTTTTCTTTATCTTCTGAAATTAAAATTATAAAAGGTAGACATGCTATATTAGAACAAAATATTGATTTTGATTTTATACCTAATAATTTATATTTTGATAAAAAGGATAATAGGTCTTTATTAATTACGGGTCCTAATATGGGTGGTAAAAGTACTTATATGAGACAAATAGCTTTAATAGTTATTTTATCTTATATAGGTTGTTTTGTTCCAGCTGAATATTTATCTATTGGTCCTATAGATAAAATTTTAACTAGGATAGGTTTTTGTGATGATATATTATCTAATAAGTCTACATTTATGGTAGAAATGAATGATATTTCTAATATAATTAATTTTTCTACTTATAATAGTTTAGTATTAATTGATGAAATGGGTAGAGGTACTTCTTTTTATGAAGGTATTTCTATAGCATGAGCGTGTTTATATTATATTTTAAAATTTATTAATTGTATGATGTTATTTTCCACTCATTACGTAGAATTAACTGAAATTAGTAAAAGATTTAATAATATTAAAAATGTTTATTTTACTTTTATTAAAGATAATTTAAATATTATTCCTTTATATAAAATTAAAAAAGGTATATGTTATCAAAGTTTTGGTATTTATTTATCTATGAAAGTAGGTATTCCTGATTTAATTTTAAAATTATCCAAATATAAATTTAATAAAATGTTAATTAATAATATTAATAAAAATATTTTATATGAAAATAATTTATGTTTTAATAAAAAGCATAAAATAATATTAAATTTAATATCTAATATTAATATAGATAAAATTAGTATTGTAAAATTATATAAAAAAATTAAATATATAAAAAGTATATTATAAATATTTTAAAAAAG
>CP144780.1:32500-129002 GCA_036689275.1 Candidatus Stammera capleta
ACGAATGGCATAATGATGGTCAGACTGTCTCTACCTGAGACTCAGTGAAATTGAAATTGCTGTGAAGATGCAGTGTACCTGCGGCAAGACGGAAAGACCCCGTGAACCTTTACTATAGCTTAATATTGAATATTGAATATTAATGTGTAGAATAGGTGGGAGACTGTGAAGTAGAAACGCTAGTTTTTATGGAGTCATCTTTGAAATACCACCCTTTGATGTTTATTATTCTAACTATATTCCGTTATCCGGAATTAGGACAATGTTTGGTGGGTAGTTTGACTGGGGCGGTCTCCTCCTAAAGAGTAACGGAGGAGCACAAAGGTCAGCTAATTACGGTCGGAAATCGTAATTTTAGTGTAAAGGCATAAGCTGGCTTAACTGTGAGCATGACAATGCGAACAGATGCGAAAGCAGGTCTTAGTGATCCGATGGTTTCTGTATGGAAAGGCCATCGCTCAACGGATAAAAGGTACTCCGGGGATAACAGGCTGATACCGCCCAAGAGTTCATATCGACGGCGGTGTTTGGCACCTCGATGTCGGCTCATCACATCCTGGGGCTGTAGTCGGTCCCAAGGGTATGGCTGTTCGCCATTTAAAGTGGTACGCGAGCTGGGTTTAGAACGTCGTGAGACAGTTCGGTCCCTATCTGCCGTAGGCGTTGGAAACTTGAAGGGATCTGTTCCTAGTACGAGAGGACCGGAATGGGTGTATCTATGGTGTTCAGGTTGTTATGCCAATAGCATTGCCTGGTAGCTAAATACATAAAAGATAAGTGCTGAAAGCATATAAGCGCGAAACTTACCCTAAGATTAAGTTTCCCAGAAAATTATATTTTCCTAAAGGATCGTTATAGACTATGACGTTGATAGGTTAGGTGTGTAAGCATAGTAATATGTTAAGCTAACTAATACTAATAATCCGTGAGTCTTAACTTCGCAACCTAAAAATGTTTTATTTATTCCTGGCGAATATAGCATGATAGTACCACCTGATTCCATTCCGAACTCAGAAGTGAAATGTCATAACGCTGATGGTAGTGTAAGATTTTTCTTATGTGAGAGTAAGAAATTGCCAGGAATTTAAAGGTACGATAGTTCAGTAGGTTAGAATATCAGCCTGTCACGCTGGAGGTCACGGGTTCGAATCCCGTTCGTACCGGATTATTTATTTAAGTATTAATTTATAATATTTATTAATTAAATAATTTTTAATATATTTTTTTAAAATTTTATATTTATTCTTTATTAAAAGAATAATTTATAATTTGATTTGTAAATTTATAATTTTTATTATATAAAATATTATTTTAAATTAAATAAGTTATTTATTTTATTATCTTTTACTATTATAAAAAATAAATTTTAAATTGTATTTATTTTAAAAATAATTATGCGGAAATAGCTCAGTTGGTAGAGTGTAACCTTGCCAAGGTTAAGGTCGCGAGTTCGAACCTCGTTTTCCGCTTTGTATTTATTTATCATAATGAAAATTAAAATATTATTAAATAATTTTTATTCTGTAATTAGATTAGCTTATAAATTTTCTATTTTTTTTAAAAGAAATAATTTTATTTTTTTTTTATCTGGACCATTGGGTGTAGGTAAATCTTTTTTTTGTAAAAATTTGATAAAATTTATGGGATTTAAAGGATTAATAAATAGTTCAAGTTATATTTTATTAAATGAATATAAAATTAATAATAATAACTTAATATATCATTTTGATTTCTATAGAATTAAAAATATTAAAGATATAATAGAAATTGAATTATTTTATTATTTAAATAAAAAAAATATTTGTTTGATAGAATGACCTGATTCAATTATAGATTATTTACCTAATCCTGATTTGCATTTTATTTTTTCTTATTTTAAAAATAAAAAACGTTATTTAAATATTATTACTTATAGTAAATTAGGAAAAGAAAAATTAAAATTAATATTTAAATTATAATGTTAATATAATAAGTATTATTATATAAATAATTATGAATATACGTTTACTTCCAGAGGAAACTATAAGGAAAATTTCTTCTGGTGAATTTATTGATAAACCTTATAAAATACTTAAAGAATTATTAGAGAATAGTATAGACGCTTCATCTGATATTATTAAAATAAATTTAGTTAATTATGGTTTGGATAGCATTAAGGTAAGTGATAACGGGACAGGTATTAATAAATTTAATATTTTAAATTCAGTAAAACGACATAGTACTAGTAAAATTTATTTTTTTAATGATTTAAAAAGTATTAAAACCTTTGGTTTTAGAGGTGAAGCCTTATCAAGTATAAGTTCTATATCTAATTTTACTATTATATCTAAAACTAATAAACAGAAATGAGGTTGATCTTTATCTAATAAATTAGATGATTTTATAAAATTTATTATTAAACCATTACCATGTAATAATGGTACTACAGTATTAGTTAAAAATATTTTTTCAAATATTTTAATTCATAGAAAAAAATTATTAAAATTAAAATATTATGAATTTTATTTAATCCGTGATTTTTTAAATAAATTTATTATATCTAACTATAATGTTACATTTTTAATTTATAAAAATAACAAAATATATAAAAAATACATATCTTGTAAAAATTTAAATAATTCTATAATAAATAGAATATGTAACGTTTATAATATAAATTTTTTAGATAGATATTTATTAATTAATATTAAATGTTTTTTGTTTAAATGCTATGGTTTTTTTTTCTTAAATATTAAAAATATTAAAATAATTTTTTTAAATAATAGAATAATTCATAGTAAGAATTTATTATATTTTATTATTGATAAATTTATAGATGATTATAATTATAGAAATATTTCTTATATTTTATATTTTAAAATTAATAATAAATATTTAGATATTAATATAAGTCCTGATAAAATTAAAATAAGTTTTTTATATCCTTCTTTTTTTTTTAAAAATATATATAAAATTTTTTTTTTATATTTTAATAAAAATAAATATTTATTAAAATTTAATATAATTAAAAAGAAAAAAAAAAAGGTTAAAAATATTTTAAATTTAAATTTTAATGATCAGGATTATATAAAATATTATATTAAAAATTTTGGTTATATATTAAATATAATTAATAATCGTTATATATTAAGTTATATAAAAAATAAATTATTTATGTTTGATATGTTTCATATTTATAATTATATTAATTTATATATATATAAAAATAAATATAATATTATTTTATTTAAAAAGAAAATTATTACTTTAAGAATTAATATAAAAAATTTTTTATTTAATGAATATATTAAAAAAAGTTTAAAAAGATTGGGTTTTATAATTATATATAAAAAACAATATATTTTAATAAAATATTTACCTTTTGAATTATTAAATATTAAATATAATGATTTTTTTTTAAAATTTTTGTTTTTTTTAAATAAATATAAAAATATGTCAAATATATATAAAAAAATAATTTATTGAATTTCTATTTATTTAATAAATATAAATAATTGAGATAGTTTTAAATCTATGTTTTTGATAACTAAGTTTTATAAAATTTTTTATTTAAAAAATAATATAAAAAAAAGAAATATTTTTTTTAATATTTTAAATTTAAATGAATTATCTTTATATATGTTAAGTAAATAAGTTTATGATAAAAAAATTTAAAAAAAATATTTTTTGTATTTTAGGTCCTACAACTGTAGGAAAAAGTTATATAGCTATAGAATTATGTAATTTATTACCTTTAGAAATTATTAGCGTTGATTCAGCTTTAATATATAAATATTTAAATATAGGAACAGATAAACCTTCTAAAGATATTTTATCAAAATACCCTCATAGATTAATTAATATTATTGATCCTAAAGAATATTATTCAGTAAATATTTTTTTTAAAGATGTTGTTAAAGAAATTAATGATATTTATTATATTAAAAATAGTATTCCTTTGTTAGTAGGGGGTACAATGATGTATTATAATGTTTTATTTAATGGATTATATAGTTTACCTAAATCAAATTTATATATTAATAGATATATTAATTTATTATTTAAAAAATATGGATGTAAATATATATATAATTTATTTAATAAAATTGATATTGATGAATTTAAAAAAATACATTTTAATGATATTTATAGAATTACTCGTAATATAGAGGTATATTTATCTACAAAAAAAAATATTACTTATTTTAAAAAAAAAAAAAAAAAAAAAATAGATTATAATATACATAAAATTGTTATATTACCTATAAATAAAAATATTTTAGTTAATAATATTAAAAAAAGATTTTTAAATATGTTAAATATAGGTTTTGAAGAAGAAGTCTTATTTTTATATAATAGAGGTGATCTTAATATTAATATGCCTTTTATGAAATGTATAGGTTATAAACAGATGTGATTATATCTTCAAAAAAAAATTTCTTTTAATCAAATGAAAAATTCTACTATTAATAATACTTTACTTTTATTAAAAAAACAATACACTTGATTAAAAAAATGATCTGATTGTTATTTTATTGAATTAGATAATTATAAAAATTGTATTAATAAAATATTTAATTATATTAATAAATATATTGATTATTAAATATGGTAATTACAAAAAATATTTTAATTTTGTATATATATAAAAACAAATTAAATTTAATTAATGAATTAGAGTTTAAAAAATTAATTATATCTAGTAGAATTAAATATGTAAAATATTATAAATTACATATAAGATATATTAACAAGAAATATTTTATAGGTATAGGTAATATTTATATATTAAAAAAAAAAATTATAAAATATAAAATTTATAAATTAATTATAAATAAAGTTTTTAAAAATATTCAAGAATATAATTTAGGAAAAATTTTAAATTGTAAAATTATTAATAAAATTAATTTAATTTTGTTAATATTTAAAAATAGAGCATTAACTAATTATGGTAAATTACAAGTTAAATTATCATATTTAAGTTATTTAAATACTAGATTAATTAAAAGATGAAGTCATTTAGAAAGACAAAAAGGAGGATTAAAATATATTTCTGGTCCTGGTGAAAAACAAATAGAAATAGATAGAAGGATTATTAAAAAAAAAATTAGTAAATTAAAGTTGAATTTACAAAAAAATATTAATCAAAGATATAGAAGAAATAAATTAAGAAATAAATATAATATACCTACTATATCTTTAGTAGGATATACTAATTCTGGTAAATCTACTTTATTTAATTTATTAACTTATAGTAATATTAAATGTGAAAATAAATATTTTACTACTTTAGATACATATATAAGAAAAATAAAAATATTTAAATTTTATTATGATATTTTGTTATCTGATACTATAGGTTTTATTAAAAATTTACCTAAAAATATAATTTTAGGTTTTAAAGGTACTTTGGATGAAATTAATAATTCTAAATTAATTTTTCATGTGGTAGATGTTTCTAATATTTATTTTAATAATTATATTAATATTGTTAATAATATTTTATATGATGTTAATATATTTAAAATACCTATAATATTAATAATGAATAAAATAGATAAAATTGATAATTTTATTCCTAAAGTAGATTATAATGATAATAAATTACCATTTAGAATATGAATATCTGCTAAAAAAAAAATAGGAATAAATTTAGTAAAAAGTATTATAAATTTTTATTTTTTTAATGATTATAAAAAATATAATATAAATTTTCCTATGAATTTAATATTTTTAGTTAAAAAATATATATATAATAAAAAAATTTTAATATTAAAAGAATGAAGTAATAATGGTATTATATATAATATTGAAATAATTTCAAATAAAATATATATAGATAATTTAATAAAAAAATATAAATTAATAAATATTAAATAGGTTTTTATGTATAATTTTTTTTATGGTATAGATACAATTAAAAATTTAATTTTATATAAAGGAAATTATATAAAAAAAATTTTTTTATATTCTAATATTAAAAATATTAGATTATTAAAATTAAAAGAATTAATTATAAAAAAAAAATTAAATTTTAATGTATTAAATAATATATTATTTAAAAAAAAATTTTTTAAATTAAATATTATTCATCAAGGTGTAGTAGCATTTGTAAAGAAAAATGTTTTATTTAATAATAAGCAAAAAATATTGAATTTAATAAATAATAAAAAAAAAGTATTTTTATTAATTATAGATGGTATTAATAGTCCTTATAATTTAGGTTCTTGTATTAGAACTGCAGTAGCTTTTAATGTAGATGCTATTATAATTAATAAAAGTAATTCTATAGATATTGAAAATAGTTTAGTTCATAAAATTTCTACAGGATCTATATATAAGATATTGATTTTACAAGTTTCTAATATATATAAAATATTAAATTTATTAAAAAGTAAAAAGTTTTATATTTTAGGTACATGTGTAGATAGTAAAAAATCTATATATGATATTAATTTTTTAAAATATAATTTATTAGCATTAATAATGGGTTCGGAAAGAAAAGGAATAAAATTATCTATAAAAAATAAATGTAATTTTTTATTTAAAATACCTATTTTAAATATAAATTCATTAAATGTATCAGTATCTTATGGTATTATAATGTTTGAAATATTGCGACAAAATAATTTAATTAATATTAATTTAAAATAATATTATTATTAAATAATGTAGGATTATAATTAAATAATTCAGATATTTTATTTTTTTTTTTGTTATTTAATTGTAGTATTAATATACTTATAGGTAAATCTTTACTACATATTATTAATTTTTTTTTATTGTATATTAATATTTTACCTGGAATATTTTTATATTTTTTATTTTTATTTAATATTTTAATTTTTCAAATAAATATTATATTATTATTATATATAAAAAAAGTTTTAGGTCATTTATAAAATGCTTTAATTTTTGATTCTATTTCTTTAGCTGTATTAATTTTTCATTTAATTAATCCATTTTTTTTTTTAATTTTTTTTGAATATGTAGCTTTTTTTTTATTTTGGTTTATATATTTGACATTATTATTATATATATTTTTAATAATTTTATTAATTATATTTAATCCAATATTTTGTATTTTTTTAAATAATATAATAAAATTATATTTTTTTTTAATATATATTTTTCTTTGATATATAATTTTGCCTTCATCAATATTTTTATTTATTTTAATTATACTAATTCCAGTTATTTTATCATTTGAAAGCAATGTTCATTGTATAGGAGCAGGGCCTCTTCATCTAGGTAATAAAGATGCATGAATATTAATAAATCCATATTTAGGTATATTAATAATATTTTGTGGTATTTTTAATCCATAAGAAATTATTATTCCTATATCTATAAATTTATTTACTATTTTATTTTTTATTTTTTTTAACTCTATAAAATTATTAATAATTAATATTTTAATTTTTTTTTTTTTACATATATTTTTTATTAAATTTAAATTATCATCATTTTTTGAAATTATAAATTTTATTTTAAAATTAATATAGTTAATAATTTTATAAAAAAATGGAATACTAAAATTATTTATTCCTATAAATAATATTTTAATTTTTTTTTTATTCATAATCTATAATTAATTTACCATGTATATGGTCTATTTCATGTTGTATACATATTGATAATAAATTTTTAGAAAAAAAAATAATTTTTTTACCATATATATTATATGCTTTTGTATAAAGATATTTATATCTTTTTATTTTTATAAATTTATTAGGTATAGATAAACAACCTTCTTTAGAATAAATATATTTTTTTTTTTTAATAATTTTAGGATTTATTAATATTAATTTACTATTTTTTTTTTTTTTAATATCTATGATTATAATAGATCTTTTGATATTTACTTGAATACCAGATAATCCTATTCCATTATTTTTATACATTATAGAAAACATTTTATTTATAGTTTTTTTTAAATTTTGATTATAATGTTTAATTTTTTTACTTTTTTTTCTTAATATTTTATTTGGATATTTAATTATCAACATAAATTTAATTTTTATTACCCAAGGCGGGATTTGAACCCGCACGATTTTTTTATAATCGAGGGATTTTAAGTCCCTTGTGTCTACCTTTCCACCACTAGGGCTTAATTTATTTTTTATTTAAGTGTGTCTCGGAATTGAACCGAGATTAATGGATTTGCAATCCAGCGCATTACCAGTCTGCCAACACACTCTTTAAAATATATATATAAATTATATACTATATTTGTAAATATATATATTATTTAAATAATAAATATTAATTTTATTATTATAAGTATATAATATATAGTATTATATTTTAAAAGTTAATTTTTAATATAAATAAATTTTTTATATATTTAAATGGAAATAAAGTTATGTCTACTATTAATCAATTAGTAAGAAAAAATCGTATACGTAAAATTTTTAAAAGTAATGTAATAGCTTTAAATAATTGTCCTCAAAAAAGAGGAGTGTGTATTAAAGTTTATACTACTACACCTAAAAAGCCTAATTCAGCTTTACGAAAAGTTTGTAGAGTTCGTTTAACAAATGGTTTTGAAGTTACTGCTTATATACCTGGTGAGGGTCACAGTTTACAAGAGCATTCTGTAGTTTTAATAAGAGGTGGTAGAGTTAAAGATTTACCAGGTGTACGTTATCATGTTGTACGTGGTTCATTAGATTGTTTGGGGGTTAAAGATAGAAAAAGATCTAGATCAAAATATGGTGTTAAAAAAAAATAAATATTTAAATTATTAGGTAAATATATGTCACGTAGAAAAAAATTTTTAAATCGAACTATAACATCGGATTATATATATAATTCTAAATTAGTATCAAAATTTATTAATATTTTAATGATAGATGGAAAAAAATCTATTGCTAGAAAAATTTTATATAAAACATTAAATATATTAAGTATAAATAAAAAGAAAAAACAATTAGATTTATTAGAATTAGCTATTAATAATGTTAAACCTATAGTAGAAGTTAGGTCTCGTAGAGTTGGGGGTACTACTTATCAAATACCAGTTGAAATTAAACCTTCTAGATCATGTACATTAGCTATACGTTGAATAATTTTTTATGCTAAAAAAAGATCAAATAAGTATAATATGTGTACTAATTTAACTAATGAATTATTAGATATATTAGATAAAAAAGGAAATTCTATTAAAAAAAAAGATGAAGTTCATAGAATTGCTGAATCAAATAAAGCTTTTGCACATTATAGATGATAATATAATAATTATTTATTATATAGATGGAGAATTTAAATTAAATGTCTAGAATTACTTCTATATTTAAATATAGGAATATAGGAATTAGTGCGCATATTGATGCGGGTAAAACAACTCTTACAGAACGTATTTTATTTTATACTGGTGTAAATTATAAATTAGGAGAAGTACATCACGGAACAGCAACTATGGATTGAATGGAACAAGAACAAGAAAGAGGGATAACTATTACTTCTGCTTCTACTACTGCTTTTTGATCAGGTATGTTTAAACAATTTAATTCTCCTTATAGAATTAATATAATTGATACTCCTGGTCATGTAGATTTTACTGTAGAAGTTGAAAGGTCTATGAGAGTTTTAGATGGAGCTATAATGGTTTATTGTTCTGTAGGTGGTGTTCAACCTCAATCTGAAACAGTTTGAAAACAAGTTAATAAATATAATGTCCCTCGTATAGGTTTTATAAATAAAATGGATAGAGTAGGGGCTGATTTTTATAGTGTATTAAAACAATTAGAAAAAAAGTTTAATATTATAGTTTTACCTTTGCAAATACCAATAGGTAAAGAAGATAAATTTATTGGTGTTATAGATTTAGTAAAATTTAAATCATATATTTGAAAAGATAATTTAGGTATAGAATATATTATTAAAGATATAGATAAAAATAGCAATCTTTTTGAATTAGCTACTTTTTGACGTAAAAAAATTATAGAATATGTAGCAGATAAATCTGATTTATTAATGGATAAATATTTTAATAATATTCTTATTGATGAAGAAGAAATAAGATGTATATTAAGAAAGGAAGTTTTAGATAATAAAGTTTTATTAATTAATTGTGGTTCGGCTTTTAAAAATAAAGGTATTCAATGTTTATTAGATAATATAATATATTATTTACCTTCTCCTAAAGATTTAAAATATATTAATGGTTTAAATATTAAAAATGAAAAAATTATTAGAAAAGTTGATGATAAAGAATCTTTTTCTGCTTTAGCCTTTAAAGTTATTAATGATTTTTATGTCGGTAATTTAACTTTTTTAAGAATTTATTCTGGTAGTATTAAATCTGGAGATATTATTTTAAATATTAATAAAAATAAACGTGAACGTATAGGTCGTATAGTTCAAATGCATGCTAATAAAAAAGAAGAAATCAAAGAAGTTTTTGCTGGTGATATAGCTGCTGCAATAGGTTTAAAAGATGTTTCTACTGGTGATACTTTATGTGATATATTAAATCCAATTATATTAGAAAAAATAGAATTTCCTAATCCAGTAATATCTGTTTCTTTAGAGCCTAAAACTAAAAATGATCAAGAAAAAATGGGTTTAGCATTATCTAAATTGTTAAAAGAAGATCCTTCTTTTAAAAGTTATTTTGATAATGAATCAAATCAAACTATTATTTCTGGTATGGGTGAATTACATTTAGATATAATAGTTAATAGAATGAAAAGAGAATTTAATGTTGATTGTAATATTGGTAAACCACAGGTGGCTTATAGAGAAACTATTTTAAATAGTATTAAAAATATTGAAGGTAAATATATTAAACAAACTGGTGGTAGGGGTCAATATGGACATGTAGTTATAAATTTATATCCTTTAAGTAATTCTGAAATAAATTTATATAAAAATACTTATTTATTTGTTAATAATATTAAAGGAGGTGTGATTCCTAATGAATATATTCCTGCTGTTAATAAAGGTATTATAGAACAATTAAAATCTGGTCCTTTATTAGGTTATCCTGTTATTAATATAAAAGTTGAATTAATATTTGGTTCTTATCATGATGTTGATTCTTCTGAAATAGCATTTAAAATGGCTGCTTCTATTGCTTTTAAAAAAGCATTTTTAAATTCTAATCCTGTTTTATTAGAACCTTTAATGAAAGTAGAAGTTGAAACTCCAGAAAAATATATGGGTGATGTAATAGGTGATTTAAATCGTCGTAGAGGTATTATAGAGGAAATAAAAAGTATATATTTAGGAAAATTAATTAGGTCTTTTGTTCCATTATCTGAAATGTTTGGTTATGCTACTGATTTAAGATCTAATACTCAAGGTAGAGCTTTATATTCTATGGAATTTAATAAATATTCTATTACTCCTAGTAATGTATATAAAAAAATAACAGAAGTATATAATAAATAATAATTAAATTTAATATAGGTAAAAAATGTCAAAAGAAAAATTTAATCGTTCAAAAATTCATATTAATGTTGGAACTATTGGTCATGTTGATCATGGTAAAACAACTTTAACATCAGCTATAACTACAGTATTATCTAAAAAATTTGGTGGTAAAGCGTGTTCTTTTGATCAAATAGATAATGCTCCTGAGGAAAAAGCTAGAGGTATTACTATAAATACTTCTCATGTAGAGTATGATACTCTTAAAAGACATTATGCACATGTAGATTGTCCTGGTCATGCTGATTATATTAAGAATATGATTACCGGGGCAGCTCAAATGGATGGAGCTATTTTAGTTGTCGCAGCTACTGATGGTCCTATGCCTCAAACTAGAGAACATATATTACTTGCTCGTCAAGTTGGTGTTCCTTATATAGTAGTATTTTTAAATAAATGTGATATGGTAGATGATGATGAATTATTAGAATTAGTTGAAATGGAAGTAAAAGATATATTAAATCAGTATAATTTTCCTGGAGATAAAACCCCTATAATTAGAGGTTCTGCTTTAAAAGCTTTAGATGGAATAAAAATTTGGGAAGATAAAATTTTTGATTTAACTAATGTTTTAGATAATTATATACCTGATCCAATTAGAAATATTAATCAAGATTTTTTAATGCCTATAGAAGATATATTTTCAATTTCCGGTAGAGGAACAGTAGTAACTGGTAGAATAGAAAAAGGTATTATAAAAGTAGGAGAAGAGATAGAAATAGTAGGAATACGTAATACTCAAAAATCTATATGCACTGGTATAGAAATGTTTCGTAAATTATTAGATGAAGGTAGAGCTGGTGAAAATGTAGGTATTTTATTAAGAGGTATTAAAAGAGAAGATATAGAAAGAGGACAAGTATTATCTAAACCTGGATCTATTAATCCTCATACTTCTTTTGAATCTGAGGTTTATATATTATCTAAAGAAGAAGGTGGAAGACATACTCCTTTTTTAAATGGTTATCGTCCTCAATTTTATTTTCGTACTACTGATGTTACTGGTACTATTGAATTACCTAAAGATGTAGAAATGGTAATGCCAGGTGATAATATTAAAATATTTGTAAAGTTATTTAATCCTATTGCCATGGATGAAGGTTTACATTTTGCTATTAGAGAAGGTGGTAGAACTGTAGGTGCGGGTGTAGTAAGTAAAATAATTTTATAAATTATATATTAAATAATATATGAAAAATCAAAGAATACGTATAAGATTAAAATCTTTTGATCATCGTTTAGTTGATATTTCTACAGTTGAAATTATAGAAACTGCTAAAAAAACAGGAGCACAAGTTTGTGGTCCTATTCCATTACCTACTAAAATAGAACGTTTTACTGTTTTAGTATCACCTCATGTGGATAAAGATGCTAGAGATCAGTATGAAATAAGAACACATAAACGTTTAATTGATATAGTGGAATCTACTGAAAAAACAGTTGATGCATTAATGAAATTAAATTTAGCTTCTGGAGTTGATGTACAGATTAGTTTAAGTTAATAATAATAAATTATATATATATGATAACTTTAATAGGAAAAAAAATAGGAATGACTAATATATTTACAGATAATTATTTATTTATACCTGTAAGTATTATTAAAATTGATGATAATATAATAACTCAGATAATTAAAAATAGAGATAAATATTTTACACAAATAACTACAGGTATTAAAAGAGAGAAAAATGTAAATAAATGTATATTAGGTTTATATAAAAAAGTAAATATTAATCCAGGATTGGGTTTATGAGAAATTCCTTATATTAAAAATATACATTTAAATGTTGGACAAGTTTTAAATATTGATTTATTTAAAGATATATTTAAAGTTGATGTAGTGGGTTATTCTAAAGGTAAAGGTTTTTCTGGTACTATTAAAAGATGAAATTTTAAATCTCAAGATAGTACTCATGGAAATTCTTTATCTCATAGAGTTCCAGGATCTATAGGTCAAAATCAAAGTCCAGGTAAAGTATTTAAAGGAAAAAAAATGGCTGGTCATTTAGGTAATGATAAAATTACAGTTAAAAATTTAAAGGTAATAAAATTGTATATAAAAAAAAAAATTTTATTAGTGAAAGGTTCTATTCCTGGTGCAAATAATGGGAATGTTATAATTAGATCATCAATTAATTAATAGTTTAAAATTTTATTATGAATATTTTATTAAAAGATATTAATAAAAGTGTCAAAATTTCTTCTTGTATTTTAAATGCTCCATTTAATAAATCTTTAATTCATCAAATTATAAGATGTTATCAATTAAATTTACGTCAAGGAACTGTTTCGCAGAAAACTAGATCAGAAGTAAAAGGTTCTAAAAAAAAACCTTGACGTCAAAAAGGTACTGGTAGAGCTAGAGCGGGAACTTATAAGAGTCCTATATGGCGTTCTGGAGGAATTACTTTTGCTAATAAATGTAATAAAAATAAAAGAAAAATCAATAGAAAAATGTATATTAATGCTTTTAAAAGTATATTATCTCAATTATATAAAGAATCTAGATTATATATAATTAGTGATTTATGTATTGATATTCCAAAAACTAAATTGTTTTTGAATAAGTTTAATTTTGTAAATTTGAATAAATTATTAATAATTATAAAAAATTATAATAATTTATTATTTTTATCTTCTAGAAATTTATATAATATAAAATTATCTATAGTAAATAGTTTAAATTTAATAGATTTAATAAAATATAAAAATATTGTTTTCACTTTAGATTCTATAAAATATTTGGAAGGTAAATTATTAAATGAAAAATAATTATTTAAATTATATTAAAAAACTTTATATTTCAGAAAAATCTTCTTTTTTATTTAAAAAAAGAAAAATATTGGTTTTATTAGTAGATAAGAAAATTAATAAATTGAATATACATTATTATATAAGTAAATTTTTTAATGTTAAAATTATTAAAATTAGAACATTATTAGTTAAAAAAAGAATTGTATCTAAATTTAATAAAAATGGATTAATTAAGATTTTTAAAAAAGCTTATGTTTATTTAGATAAGAATCAAAATATTGTAATTAATAAATAATAATTGTTTTTTTTTAAAAAAAAAATATATGATTTTAAAAAAATATAATCCTACTTCTCCGGGATATAGACATAAAATTGGTTTGTTAAATAAAAAACTTTATAGAGGAAATCCTTGTTCATTTTTATTATATAAATTAAATAGAATTAATGGTCGTAATAATTTAGGAAGAATAACTATTAGACATAGAGGAGGAGGGAATAAAAGAAAATATCGTTTATTAGATTTTAAAAGAAATAAAGATAATATTATGGGAAAAGTTGAAAGAGTAGAATATGATCCAAATAGATCTTCTTTTATAGCATTAATTTTATATAAAGATGGTGAAAGACGATATATTATATGTCCTGATGGTATAAATTGTGGTGATACTATACAATCTGGTAATAATGTTTCTATTAAAATTGGTAATTGTTTATCTATTAAAAATATTCCTATTGGAACATTTATACATAATATAGAGTTAATTCCAGGTAAAGGTGGGCAATTATCTAGATCGGCGGGTAATTTCTCTCAAATATTAGTTTTTGAAAATAAATATGCTATATTAAGATTAAAATCTGGTGAAGAAAGAAAAATTAATGTCTTATGTCGTGCCACAATAGGTAAGGTAAGTAATTCTGAATATATGCTTAAAAGATTAGGTAAAGCTGGTAGTTCTCGTTGGTTAGGTAAAAGACCTACTGTAAGAGGTACTGCTATGAATCCTATAGATCATCCTCATGGTGGAGGAGAAGGTAGAAATTTTGGTAAACATCCGGTTACTCCTTGGGGATTTAATACTAAAGGTAAAAGGACTCGTAAAAATAAAAGGACAAATAAATTTATTATTAGAAGATGTACTTAAATTTTGGAGTATATAGATATGTCTAGATCTTTTAAAAAAGGACCTTTTATAGAAGTTCATTTATTAAAAAAAGTAGAAAAAGCTATAAATAGTAAAAGTAATAAACCTATACGTACTTGGTCTCGTAGTTCTACTATATTACCTAATATGGTGGGTTTAACTATTAATGTACATAATGGTAGAATTCATATACCTGTTTATATAACAGAAGAAATGATTGGTCATAAATTAGGTGAATTTTCTCCAACTAGGACTTATAGAGGTCATTTATCTAATAGTAATAGAAATAAAAAAAGCAAAACTTAAATAAATTAAAATATTAAAATAATGAATATTATTTCTAAAGGTAAATATATAAGATCTTCTGCTCAGAAATTAAGATTAGTAGCTAATTTGATTAGAGGTAAAAATGTTTATGTAGCTTTAAATATTTTATCTTTTGTTAATAAAAAATCTTCTTTATTGATAAAAAAGGTTTTATTATCTGCATTAGCAAATGCTAAAAATAATTTTAATTGTATAAAAGAAAAATTTATAATATCTAGAATTTTTATTGATAATGCAAATTTAGTAAAACGTGTTTTTCCTAGAGCTAAAGGAAAAATTGATTATATTTGTAAAAGAAGTAGTCATATAACTATTTATATTTCTAATAATTTGTAAGAGTAAAATTATGGGGCAAAAAGTTAATCCTAATGTTATACGTTTAGGTATAACTAAGATGTGAAATTCAATATGATTTTGTAATAAAAAAGAATTTAGTGAAAATTTATATAATGATTATAAGGTTCGTTTATATTTAAATAAAAAATTATCTAAAGCATTAATATCTAAAATATTTATAGAAAGACCAGCTAAAAAAAGTATTAGAATAACTATTTATACGGCTAGACCCGGAATAGTTATAGGTAAAAAAGGTGAAGATATTGAGAAATTAAAAAAAAAAATTATTAGTATGACTGGTGTACCTACTCAAATTAATATTTTAGAAGTATATAAACCTGAATTAGATGCTAAATTGATAGGAGATAATGTTGCTTTTCAATTACAAAAACGTATGATGTTTAGAAGAGTTATGAAAAGAGTTATAAATAATGCTATGCGTTTAGGAGCTAAAGGTATAAAAATTAAAGTTAGTGGAAGATTGGGAGGGACAGAAATTGCTAGAACTGAATGATATAAGGAAGGGCGTATCCCACTACATACATTAAGAGCTGATATAGATTATAGTTATACTAAAGCTTTAACTACTTATGGTGTTATAGGTATTAAAATTTGAATTTTTAAAGGAGAAATTTTAGATAAATTTTATCCTATTAAATTAAATAATATTAGTTTATTTAGTATTAAAAGATATTTTAAGAAGATTAATAAAGTATATAGTTAATGAGAATTATATGTTGCAACCTAGAAAAACTAAATATAAAAAAATGCAAAAAGGTCGTAATAAGGGTTGATCTAATGATTGTGAAATAAATTTTGGTAAATATGCTTTAAAAGCTACTACTAGAGGTAGTGTTTCATCTAAGCAAATTGAAGCTGCTCGTCGTGTAATAATACGTACAATTAAAAAACAAGGTTTTTTATGAATTAGAATTTTTCCTGATAAACCTATTACTAAAAAACCTTTAGAAATTCGTATGGGTAAAGGTAAAGGTAATGTTGAGTATTGGGTATCTGTTATTAAGCCAGGTAAAATTCTTTATGAATTAGATGGTGTTGATGAAAAAATAGCTAAGAAAGCTTTTAAATTAGCTAGTTCTAAATTATCTGTTAAAACAACTTTTTATATTAAATACAATTTATTATGTTTAGTAGTGAATTTTTAAGAAAAAAAAATATTGAAGAATTAAAAAATGAATTATCTAATTTGTTATATCAAAAATTTAATTTGAGTTTACAATTATCTTCTAAAAAATTAAAGAAAACTCATTTAATTAAATTATATAAAAAAAATATAGCTAGAATTAAAACTATAATTAGTGAAAAAAAAAATAAATGAAAAATAGAAAAAAAATCAAAGGTATAGTAGTAAGTAATAAAATGAATAAAACTGTAGTAGTATTAATTACTAAGTTTATTAAACATAAGATTTATGGTAAATATATTAAAAAAAGTATTAAAATATATGCTCATGATGAATTAAATCAATATAAAATAGGGGATTTAGTAGAGATTGTAGAAACTAGTCCTTATTCTAAAAAAAAGTCTTGAAAAGTATATAATTTATTAAATTAATAATTATAATAATTAAATTTATGATACAAGAAAGATCTTTGTTATTAGTTGCAGATAATACTGGAGCTAAATTAGTAATGTGTATAAAAGTATTAGGTGGTACTAATCGTAAGTATGCTTATGTAGGTAATATTATTAAAATAGTTGTTAAAAATGTTTTTTCTAAAAGTAAAATTAAAAAAGGAGATATTTTTAAAGCTGTTATAATTAGAACTAAATATAATATATGTAGATCTGATGGAACTGTTATTAAGTTTGATAATAATTCTTGTGTAATATTAAATGATACTAATTTACAACCATTAGGAACTAGAATATTTGGGCCTATTACTAAAGAATTAAGATGTGAAAAATTTATGAAAATAGTTTCTCTTGCTTCAGAGGTTATTTAAATTTGAGATTATAATAATGTCTAAAAAATTTTGTATTAATGATGAAGTAATTATTATTGTTGGTAAAGATAAAGGTAAAAGAGGTATAATAAGAAGTATTAAAAAAGATAAAGTAATTGTAAGTGGTGTAAATTATATTTATAAAAATATTAAATCTTTGCCTAAAAAAAATATTATTGGTGGTATTATAAAAAAAGAATCATGGATACATATTTCAAATATTAGTCATTTTATATTAAATAATAAAAATAAAATTATTTTATCTAAAATAGGATTTAAATATTTAAATAATAAAAAAATTCGTTTTTTAAAATATAATAATTTAGTAATAAATAAATAATATGAGTAATTTATTAAATTTATATAATAATGATATTAAATTAAAATTAGTTAAAAAATATAATTATACATCAATAATGCAAGTACCTAAAATTATTAAAATAGTTATTAATGTTAGTTTAAATTCTATTTATTTAAATCAAAATAGATTAAATGATGTAATTTTAAATTTAAAATTGATTTCTGGTCAGGCTCCTATAGTAATTAAATCTAAAAAATCTATTTCTAGTTTTAAAATTAGAAAAGGCTATCCTATAGCTTGTAAGGTTACATTAAGAAAAAAAAAAATGTGAAATTTTTTAGATAAATTAATATTTATAGTAATTCCCAGAATTAGAGATTTTAGAGGTTTTTCAATAAAATCTTTAGATAAAAATGGTAATTTAAATATTGGAATTAAAGAACATATTATATTTCCAGAAATAAATTATGAAAAATCTAATTTTTTACATGGTTTAAATATATCTATAGTTATTAATAATAAAAATATAAATGAATCTATTTCTTTATTAAAAAATTTTTATTTTCCATTTAAAAAAAAATAATAATTTAAAATTTTAAAAAAATGACTAAAAAATCTATTATAATTCGTGAATATAAAAGAAGTATATTAATTAAAAAATTTTTTTTAAAAAGATTAAAGTTAAAAAAAATTATTTCTAGTATTAAATCTTCTAATAAAGAAAGATGAAAAGCTATAGTTAAATTACAATCTTTACCTAAAAATTCTAGTATTTGTAGACATAGAAATAGATGTAAATTAACTGGTAGACCTCATGGTTATTTACGTAGATTTGGTTTAAGTAGAATTAAATTTCGTGAGTTTGCTGTAAATGGTGATATTCCAGGTTTAAAAAAATCAAGTTGATAGTATTTAAAATATTTATTGAGGATTATTATGAGTATGCAAGATCCTATAGCGGATATGTTTACATGTATTAGAAATGCTCAATTATCAAAAAAAAAAAAAATAATAATATATTATTCCAAATTTAAAATATCTATTTTAGATATATTTTATAATGAAGGTTTTATAAAAAAGTATGATATTTTTTTAAATATTTTTAAAATAAAACAAATTAAAATTTATTTAAAATATTATAATAAATTTCCAGTAATTTCTAATATAAAAAGAATAAGTCGTCCTGGTTTAAGAATATATAAATCTTGTAAAAAAATACCATTATTAATATCTGGATTAGGTGTAGTAATATTATCTACTTCTAAAGGAGTTTTATCTGATAAACAAGCTCGTAATTATAATGTAGGTGGGGAAATAATTTGTTATATATCTTAAGGAATAAATATGTCACGTATTGCTAAGAAGCCTATTTTAGTGCCTGAAAATATTAATATTAAAATAAATAAAAATAATATTATTTTATGAAAAAATAATATATATATTAAAAGCAAATTTAACAAGTATGTTTTGTTATTTTATAAAAATAATAAAATTATATTTAATGTTTTAAATAATAATTATAAATATTGAAAATATGCTGGTACATATAGATCTATAATTAATAATATTATATTAGGTTTATTATATGGTTTTAAAAAAGTATTGTTATTAGTAGGTATTGGGTATAAAGCATTTATAGAAAATAATATTTTAAATTTAAATTTAGGATATTCTTATGTAATTAAATATAATATTCCTTTAAATATAGAATTAAAATGTTTAAAAAATAATAAATTGGTTATTAAAGGTTATGATAAACAATTGGTGGGTCAAGTAGCATCTAAAATTAGATCTTTTAGACCTCCAGAATGTTATAAGAATGGAAAAGGTATAAGATATAAAGATGAAATAGTAATAATTAAAGAACATAAAAAAAAAATAAGTAAATAAAATATGTTAAATAAAAAAGAAAAACGTTTACGTAGATGTAAAAAAACACGTATATTATATAAAAAAAATAATAAAATTAGTTTAGTAATTTATAAAACTTCTAGACATATTTATGCACAAATTATTAAGTATAATAATAATTTTTCTTATACATTAATATCTGCTTCTACTTTAGAAAAAAAAAATATTGATAATAATATTTATACAGGAAATAAAATATCCGCTTCAGTTATAGGAAAAATAATTGCTAGACGTGCTATTATTAAAGGTATAAAAAATATTGTTTTTGATCGTTCTGGTTATAAATATCATGGTCGTATTAAAATTTTAGTTGAAAGTGCTAGAAAACATGGTTTATTTTTTTAATTTTTAGGAATTAATATAATGATAAAAAACAATAATATAGAATATAATGAAAAATTAATATTTATTAATAGAATTTCTAAAACAGTTAAAGGTGGTAGAATTTTTTCTTTTTCAGCTTTAACTGTAGTAGGAAATGGTAATGGTAAAGTTGGTTATGGTTATGGAAAAGCTAAAGAAGTTCCTACAGCTATTCAAAAATCTTTAGAAAAATCTCGTAAAAATATGATAAATATTTTATTAAATAAAAAAAAGACTATTAGATATGTTACTACAGCTAAATATACTAGTACTAGTGTATTTATTAAACCTGCAACACAAGGTACAGGTATAATAGCCGGTAGATCTATGAGAGCATTGTTTGAGGTGGCAGGTGTTAAAAATATTTTAGCTAAATCTTATGGTTCTAGTAATCCTATAAATGTAGTTAAAGCTACTATGAAAGCTTTGTCTAATATGCAATCTCCTTTATATATAGCTAATAAAAGAGGTAAATTTTTAAGTGAAATTTTTTAAAATTGTATTTTATAAATAGGTTTTAATATGTTATTTTTAAATAATTTATCTTCTAAAATAAAAATTAAGAAACGCAAAAGAGTGGGTAGAGGAATAGGATCTGGTATAGGTAAAACAAGTGGTAGAGGTCATAAAGGTCAAAAATCAAGATCAGGTTATAAAATAAAAAAAATTTTTGAAGGAGGACAAACTCCATTTTATAGAAGAATACCTAAATTCGGTTTTAAAAGTAAAAAAAATATTTATGTTCAAGAATTAAATATTAATAAATTAAATTATTTTAAAAAAAATGAAGTAATTAATTTAAAAGTTTTAAAAAAAAATAAAATTATTAAAAATAATGTTAAATTTGTTAAATTAATAATGGGTAATAAATTAATAAATAAAGATATTAAAATATTAGATAAAAATATTAAATTATCTATTGGTGTATATAATTTATTAAATTCTATAAAATTGTAGTTATATTATATTCAGAGAGATTTATGAATTTTAGTAGTTTTATTTTAAAAAGTTTTCAGGAATTAAAAAATAGAATAATATTTTTGTTATTTTTTATATTTATTTTAAGAATAGGTACTTATATACCTATTCCGGGAATAAATTTATATATATTAAATAATTTATTTAAACAAAACAATAATATTGTTAATATATTAAATTTATTTTCTGGCGGATCTTTAGTATATGCTTCTATATTAACTTTAGGAGTTATGCCTTATATATCATCATCTATTATAATACAATTATTAACTTTTATATTTCCTTATTTTATGGAATTAAAAAAAGAAGGTATTATAGGTGAATATAAACTTAATAGATATATGAAATATTTAACTTTAATAATATCTATTATACAATCTATAGTAATTTTTGTTACTTTGTCTAATATAAGCAATTATAAAAATATTTTCATTAAAGAGAATTTAAATTTTTATTTAATAGCTATTATTACATTAATTACTGGTACTATATTTTTGATGTGATTAGGTGAACAAATTACTGAAAAAGGTTTGGGAAATGGTACATCAGTTATTATGTTTGTAGGTATCATATCTAATTTAATTAATTATTTATTAAGTTTATTTAAATCTTTTTTTTCAACTGATTTTAATTATTTTAAAATTTTATTGATTTCTTTTATATTTTTTTTTACTATATATTTTATAGTATATGTAGAGATGGCTCAAAAAAAAATATTAATTCAATATCCTTCTAAAAATTATAGAAATATTGATTTTTTATTTTCTTCATATGATACTTATTTACCATTTAAAATAAATATGTCGGGTGTAATGCCTTCTATATTTTCTTCAAGTATTATGTTAATACCTTCAATATTATTGAATTGAATTAATAATTATTTAAATTATAATTTTTTGTCTTATATAATTATTTTATTTTATCCAAAAAATTTTTTATATTTATTGTTTTATATATTTTGAATAGTTTTTTTTAATTTTTTTTATACTTTATTAATTTATAATTCTAATGATATTTCTAATAATTTAAAAAAAAGTGGGGCATATATTCCAGGCATTAGACCGGGATTTAATACTTCTATTTATTTAAATAAAGTTATATTAAGATTAACTTTATTTAGTTCATTATATATGTTAATTATATGTTTTATACCTGATTTAATATATGATATTTTAAATATTAAATTTTATTTTAGCGGTACTTCTTTGTTAATAGTAGTAATAGTTATTATGGAGTTTATTTCTCAAATTAAATCTTTAATTATATCAAATAATTATTCTTTTATTTTTAAAAAATATTTTTAGGAAATTAAATTATGAAAGTTAGAGCTTCTGTGAAAAAAATTTGTTCTTTTTGTAAAATTATTAAACGTTTTGGTGTTATACGTGTAATTTGTAAAAATCCTAAACATAAACAACGTCAAGGTTAAATATATTTTAATGAGGTAATAATTAATGATAAGATTATCTGGAGTAGATATTAATGAAGATAAGTTTATATTATATTCTTTAACTTCTATATATGGAATAGGTTTATCTCGTGCAAAATTAATTTGTAATTTATGTAATATTAATTATTACAAAAAAATTAAAGATTTAAATAATAATGAAATCAATATTGTTAGAAATAAAATTTCTAAATTTATGGTGGAAGGTGATTTGCGTAGAGAAGTTATGTTAAATATTAAAAGATTAATAGATATAAATTCTTATAGAGGTTTGAGACATAAAAAAAAATTACCTGTTAGAGGTCAAAGAACTAAAACTAATGCTAAAACTTGTAAAAAAATACGTAAATTTAAAAAATAATTGGTGTTAAGAATGTCTAAAATTTCAAATAAAAGTAATAAAAAAGTTAATAAAAAAATACAAAATGGTGTTGCACATATTTATGCTTCTTTTAATAATACTATAATAAGTATAACAGATACTTTAGGTAATGTATTAGGATGATGTACATCTGGTAGTGTAGGGTTTAAAGGATCTAGGAAATCTACTCCTTTTGCTGCTCAAGTAGCTACTGAAAAATGTTTTGAAAAAGTTAAAATATATGGTATTAAAAATATAGAAATAATGGTAAATGGACCTGGTCCTGGTAGGGAATCTAGTATTAGAGCGTTATATAATTCTGGTTTCAATATAGTTAGTATTAATGATATTACTCCTATACCTCATAATGGTTGTCGTTCTCCTAAAAAAAGACGTGTATAATTTTATTAATATTGGAGGGTTTTTAAAAGATGGCGAAATATTTGGGATCTAAATTAAAATTGAGTCGTAGAGAAGGAACAGATTTATTTTTAAAATCTAATTTACGTAGTATAGAATCAAAATGTAAAATTGATCGTTTACCTGGTCAACATGGATATAAAAAAAGCAGAATATCTGATTATGGTTTACAACTTAGAGAAAAACAAAAAATACGTCGTATTTATTGTATTTTAGAAAAACAATTTTTAAATTATTATAAAAAGTCTATTCGTTTAAAAGGTAATACTGGTGAAATTTTATTTAGTTTTTTGGAAAGAAGATTAGATAATATTGTATATAGAATGGGTTTTGGAGTTACTAGATTAGAATCACGTCAATTAGTTAGTCATAAATTAATTAAAGTTAATAATAATATAGTTAATATTCCTTCTTATTTAGTTAAACCATATGATATTATTTCTATAGTTAATAAAGCTAAAGAACAAGTTAGAATAAAATATTCTTTAGAATTATTTAAACAACGTGAAATTCCCATTTGGTTAGAAATTAATATAAAAAAAATGGAAGGTTTAATTAAATATATTCCTAAAAGAAAAAATTTTTTTCCTGATATTAAAGAACATTTAGTTTTAGAATTTTATTCAAAATAAATATATTTTGGAGTTTTAAATTTTTATGTTTAAAGATTTGAATATTTTAAAACCTAAAATTACAGATATAAAAAAAATTTCTAATAGTTTTTTTATTTTAAATTTAGAACCTTTAGAAAAAGGTTTTGGTTATACTTTAGGTAATGTATTAAGAAGAATATTATTATCTTCTATATATGGATACGCTGTTACCGAAGTAGAAATAGATAATGTTTTACATGAATATAGTGTTAAAGAAGGTTTATTAGAAGATATTATTGAAGTAATTTTAAATATTAAAGGTTTAAGTATTAAATTAAATAATGATGTTGAGGAAGCAATATTATTTATTAATAAAAAAGGTATAGGACCTGTTTTAGCTTCTGATATTAAATCAGATAGTTCTTTTGAGATAATTGATCCTAATTACATTATATGTAATTTAACTTCATCAAAAGCTTTTATTAATATTAATATGAAAGTAGAATTAGGTAAAGGTTATGTATCTTCTTTTTCTAGAATTAATGAATTAAAAAAAAAAAATATTAATTTATTAGCTGGTAAATTATTAGTAGATGCTTGTTATTCTCCAGTTAAACGTGTATCTTATAAAGTAGAGTCTTCTCGTGTAGGTAATTGTACTGATTTTGATAAATTAATAATTGAAATTCAAACTAATGGTATTATAGAACCAGAATTAGCATTACGTAAGGCTACTAGTATATTAGTAAGTCAATTAAGTACTTTTATGTATTTAGATAATAAAAATTTAGATAAAAAAGATAAATTTAAAAAAGATTTAAATCCTATTTTATTATCAAAAGTAGATAGTTTAGATTTAACTGTGAGATCAGCTAATTGTTTAAAAAATGAATCTATACATTATATAGGAGATTTAGTTCAAAAAACTGAAAATGAATTATTGAAAACTCCTAATTTAGGTAAGAAGTCTTTGAATGAAATTAAAAGTATTTTATTATCTAAAGGTTTAAAATTAGGTATTAAATTAGATAATTGACCTCCTGAAGATATTAAAAAAAAAGGAAAGTAAAAAATTGAGTAATTAAAATGGGTATAAATAAGAGAAATCGAAAATTTAATCGTAATAGTAGTCATAGAAAGTCTATGTTTATTAATATGATTAATTCTTTAGTATTATATGAAGTTATTAAAACTACTTTATTAAAAGCTAAAGAATTAAGATCATATATAGAATATATTATAAATAAGTCTAAGATAAATAATTTTTTAAATAAAAGATTTTTATTATCTTATATAAAAAATAAAAGTAATGTTTATAAATTATTATATATTATAGGTCCTAAATTTATTAATCATAATGGAGGGTATACTAGAATATTAAAGTGCGGTTATAGAAAGGGAGATAATGCTCCTATGGCTTATATAGAAATATTAAATAGAAATAAATAATTATAAATTAATGTTATAATTTTAATTTAAATTAATTAGATATTTTGAAATTATGAGACCATTATATAGTATTTTAAATATTAAAAATTTAAAGAATAATTTATTTATTATACGTAATTTATCTAAAAAAAAAAAAATATGATTTGTAGTTAAAGCTAATGCTTATGGTCATGGTATAAAAAATATATATAATTATATTTATGATAAAGTTGATGGTTTTGCAGTGGTTACTATATGTGAGGCATTATATTTAAGAAATTTAGGATTTAATGGGCCTATTTTATTGTTAGAAGGTTTTTTTGATTATGAAGAATTATTGATATGTTTTAAATTTAATTTTATTGTTGTTATACATAGTTATTGACAAATAAATTTATTTAATAAAATCAATAATCAAATTGATGGTTTAGATATATATATTAAATTGAATTATGATTTAAATAGATTAGGATTTGAAATTAAATATATAAAAGATGTTTATTATACATTAAAGAAAAATAGTTTAATAAAATCAATATCTTTAATAATTCATTTAGCTAAAATTAATGAATATGATTTAAATTTTTTATATTTTAAAAAAATTAAAAATATTAATTTTAAAAATATATCTATTTTAAGTTCTTTTGGTTTATTGTTTAATGAATTAAAATTTATTAATAATTGATTTCGTATAGGTATTTTATTATATGGGTTATCTCCAACAGGAGATTTTAATGATATTAAAAAATATAATTTTAAACCTGTAATGAATTTTAAAAGTAAAATTATTAGTATTAGAAAAGTTAAATCTAATATTGGTGTAGGTTATAATCATAGTTATTATACTAACAAAAGTACTACTATAGGAATAGTAGCATGTGGATATGCTGATGGTTATCCTAGACAATTATCCAATAAAGCTTTTGTTATAGTAAATAATATTTATAAAGCTAATATAATTGGATATATATCTATGGATTTAATGGTTATTGATTTATCTAATTGTAATAATATTAAAATAGGATCAGATATAGAATTATGGGGTGAAAATTTATATATAGATAAAATAGCAAAATTATCTAATACTATTAGTTATAATTTAATATGTAATATTAATCATAAAAGAATAATTTTTAAATATATATAATATTATGATTACTTTTAAAAAAATAGTTTTTAATTTATTTAAATATTGATTTAGTTTAGGTAGTTATATTATGTATTCATATGATGTGCAAATGGGTGCAGCTACTTTTCATCCTGTTACATTTTTTAATTCTTTAAATAAAAAAAAAGTATTTTATTCCTATATACAATTATGTAGAAGACCTAATGATATTAGTTATAATAATAATTTTTATAAATTACAACAATATTATCAATTTCAAGTTATTATAAAACCTATTGAAGAAATACAAAATTTATATTTGAATTCTTTAAAATATTTAGGTATAAATTTAAAGAAATGTGATCTTCGTTTTATAGAAGATAATTGAGAAAATACCACTTTAGGTGCTTATGGTATTGGTTGAGAAGTTTGATTGGATGGTATGGAAATATCTCAAATTACTTATTTTCAAAATATGGCGGGTTTTAATTGTATACCAGTAATAGGTGAAATAACATATGGTTTGGAAAGAATATGTTTGTATTTACAAAAAATTAATAATATTTATGATATTATTTGGGATAAAAATAAATATGGATATGTAAAATATATTGATGCTATGAATATTATTAATTTTAAAAATATAATTTATGATGTTAATTATTTAGATATTAATTTTTTATATAATAGTATGAATAATTATAGATATGAGTCTTTAAGATTATTAGATATAGATAATTCTTTATTAATTTTATCTTATGAATTAGCTATTAAAATGGTATATTATTTTAATTTATTAGATTCTAAAAATTGTTTTTCTAAAATAGAAAGAAAAAAATATATTTTAATTATTAGAAATATTTTTAATAAAATAGCTATTAAATATTTAAGTAATTAATTTAGGTGTTTTAAATGTTAAAAAAAAATACTTTATTAGTAGAATTAGGTACTGAAGAATTACCATATAATAATTTAAAATATATATATATGGATTTATATAATTATTTGTGTATAGAATTTAAATTAAAATATTTTAATTTTGAAAAAATTAAAGTTTTTGTAACCTCTAGAAGAATTTCTTTTATTGTTTATAATTTAAATTATTATCAAAATATTAATAATAAATTCAAAATTATTAATGGTCCTAAGTTTAAAATTAATAAAAAAATTAATATTGAAAATAATAAATATATTAAAGATTGAATAAAAAAAGAAAATATTAGTATTAAAGATATATTTATTAAAATTTTTAATGGATATAAAATTTATTTTTATAAAAGACAAAAAGAAAGAAAAAATATTAAATATTTTTTATATAATATTTTAAATACTGTTTTAAAAAAATTAATAAAAAAAAATAAGTTAATGAGATGAGGTAAAAATAATAATTTATTTTTTAGACCTGTAATAAATTTATTAATTATGTTAAATAATAAATTTATTAAAATGAAAATGTTTGATGTTAAATCAAATAATTTATTATTAGGTCATAAATTTATGGGTGATAGATATATTAAATTAAATAATATTAATGATTATATTAAATTATTAAAAAAGAATTATGTATATATTATTTATGAAGATAGAAGAAAAATAATTGTAAATTCTATTAATAATATAATAAATAAAAAAAAATATTATGCAAATAATTTGTCAAATTATATTAATAAAATTGTTAATACAATAGAATTTTCAGTAGTTATTTTATGTAGTTTTAAATTTAGTTTTTTATTTTTACCTAAAGAATTAATTATTTATATTATTGATAAACATTTAGGATTACCATTGTTTAATAAAAATAATAATTTATCTAATTATTATATTTTAACGGTAGGTATAAAATTAAAAAATTATAATAATATAATTAAAAATTATGAAAAGATAATTGAATCTAAATTATATGAAATTAAATATCTTTTTTTAAAAGATAGAAAATGTCCTTTAATAAGTTATTTAAATAAATTAAACTATATAAGTTTTTATGAAAAATTAGGTACTTATTTAGATAAAATTAGAAGAATGTTATATTTATGTAAAAATATTTTGATATATTTAAATTTTTTAAATTTAAATGTGAATAAATTATATTTTTGTATATTATTAATAAAATGTGATTTATGTACTTGTTTATATTCTAATTTTAAAGATTTAAAAGGAATTATAGGAATGTGTTATTCAAATTTAGATAATAATTCTTATATAATTTCATCTATTATTAAAGATCATTATAATTTATATAAAAATATTAATATTTATACTATATTAATTAGTTTAATTGATAAATTTGATACTTTAATAGGAATTTCAATTTTTAAAAAATTCGTATTTTTAAAAAAAAGCAATGATCCTTATGGATTAAAAAATATATCTGTATTAATTATTAAAATATTATATAATAATAATATATATATAAATATTTATATTTTTATCAAAGAATCTTTATTTTTATTTAAAAAAAAAAATATTTTTTTAAAGAAAAATATTTTTTTAATATTAAATTTTATTAAAAATCGTTATATAAGTTATTTAAAAAAAAAAAAAATATCTATTAATATAATTTATTCTGTAATTAATGTAAATTATATAAAAAAAAAATTTGATATTTTAGATATTAAAAAACGTATTTTAAGTATTTTAAATATTAAAGATACTTTTATTTTTAAAAAATTTATAATTTTATATAAAAGATTAAAAAATATTTTATTAAAATTTAATTCTGATAATATTAATATATATTTAAATATTAAAAAGATCAAAGAAAAGGAGGAAATTATTTTATTTAATTATTTAAATTTAATTAAAGAAAAATATTTATATTGTTTATTAAAACATGATTATATTAAATTAATGAAATATTTTTTTATATCTATTAAAAAAATTAATAATTTTTTAAATTTTTTAAATATTGATATTGTTAATTTAGATATCAAAAGAAATAGAATTTTTTTATTAAAAAGAATATATATTATATTTAATAGATTTATTAATTATAGTTATTATTATTAATTATTGAAATATTATTATAAATAATACCTCCCCCTAAACATATATATTTTTTATATAATACTATTGATTGCCCTATAGTTATACCATATATAGGTTTTTTAAATATTATAATTTTTTTTTTAATATAAAATGTACATGATATTTCTTTTTGTCTATATCTAGTTTTTATTTTACAGTATATTTTTTTTTTATTTTTAATACTTTTATAAATAAAATGTATTTTTTTTATGTATATTCCTTTAGAATATAAATTAATGTTATTTCTTCCTTTTACTACAATAATTTCATTTTTAATAAAATTTTTTTTTGCTACATAATATGGTATATGTTGTCCTTTATTTATATTTAAATTTTTTCTTTGACCTATAGTATATAAATATAATCCTTTATGTTCTCCAATAATTTTATTATTTATATTTAATATATTACCTGGATTTAATTTAATATATTTTTGAATAAAATGATAAAAATTTTTTTTACCTATGAAACATATTCCTGTTGAGCTTTTTTTATTTGCATTTATTAGATTTAAATTATTAGCTATTTTTTTAACATTTTTTTTATAATAATTTCCTAATGGAAATATACATTTTTTGATTTGTTTTTGTTTTAATTTATATAAAAAATAACTTTGATCTTTATTAAGATCTTTAGATTTTAATAATAAAAATTTTTTTTTTTTTTTTTTTTAATAATATAGTGTCCAGTAGCTATGAAATCTCCTTTTAATGTTTTTATGGCAAATTTCAAAAATATATTAAATTTAATTTTTTGATTACATAATATGTCTGGATTAATTATTTTATTTTTATATAAATTTTTAATAAAAATATTAAATACTTTATTTCAATATTCATATGAAAAATCTATAAAGTATAGTTTTATATTAAAATTATTACATATTTTTTTTGCATATTTATAATCTTTTTTATAATTGCAGTTATTGTTATTTTTGTTATTTTCATCTCAACATTTAATAAATACACATTCAATTTTATATCCTAATTGTTTTAATATTCATAATGTTACTGTTGAATCTACTCCTCCTGATAATGCTAATATAATTTTATTAATTTTATTAATTTTAAATTTTTTCATTTTAAATATTTTTATTTTGTAAAGACATTATAATTCCAAACATAGACATATTTGTAATTAATGATGTACCACCATAACTTAATAAAGGCAATGGTATACCTACTATAGGTATTAAACCATTTACCATGCTAATATTAATAATAATATGAATAAAAAAATTAATTATTAAATTAGAAATTAAAATTTGATTAAATTTATCTTTATTATTTAAAGATATAATAATACATTTAATTATTAATATACTATATATTAATAATAATAAACATATACCCATAAATCCATATTCTTCTGCTATTAAGCAAAATATAAAATCTGTTTTATTTTCTGGTATAAAGTTAAATTTAATTTGTGTTCCTGAAAATATTCCTTTACCATATATTCCCCCAGATCCTATAGCTATTTTAGATTGATGATTTTGATATCCTTTATTGAAGATATTGTTTTTATTAAATAAAGATATAATTCTATCTTTTTGATATTTATGTAATAAAAATTTTCATGAAATTGGTATACTTAATATCGAAATTATTATTGATAATAATATTATTTTTTTGTTTATTCCATGTAAATATAAAGCTATTATATTATATAATATTATTAGAATAGTTGTTCCTAAATCAGGTTGTAAATATATTAATATACTAGGTAGTAAAGTAATTATTATAGTTTTTAAAATTTTTTTATATCCTTTTATAGGATATTCTTTATATATTATTTTAGATATTAATATAGGTAATGATAATTTTAATATTTCTGAAGGTTGAAATTTGATTAATTTAAGATTTATTCATCTTTGTGCTCCTTTGCTTATATAACCATGAGTATATACTATTATTAGTAAAATTATAGATATAAAATAAAATGTTAAAGAATTATTTTTATAATATTCTGAATTTAAATTTGATAATATTATCATTAATATATAACCAATAATTATATGTATAATTCTTTTAAATATAATAAATATATTATTATTACTTGAACTATATAGTAAAATTATACTATATATTACTAAAATAGTAATAGATAAAAATATTGTAAAATCTATATTTTTGATATTTTTTTTAATTTCATCAATCATATTATTTAAATTTTATTTTTAATAATAAAATCTGTTATTTTTCTCATTATAGTTCCTATTGTAGGTCCATTACCACCATGATCTAAAATTATAGTAATAGCATATTTAGGTTTTTCGTAAGGTAAAAATACATTCATTAATATATGATCTTTTAAATTTTTATTTTTTTTTGAAATATTTTTAAAATTATTAATAGAATATACTTGAGCTGTTCCAGATTTTGCGGCTAATTTATAATTAGTATTTATAAAATTTCAATATGCTGTACCATTTTTTTTATAAGCTACTCCATACATTCCTAATTTAACTATATTTCAAATTTTTTTACTAATATTTTTAATATGTAATTTTTTATTTATTTTGTTTTTCATAATAATATGTGGTTTAACTATATATCCTTTATTAGCTAATATTATTAAAGCTTGATTTATTTGAATAGGTGTACTTTCTAAATATCCTTGTCCTATACCAATAGCAATAGTATCTCCTAAATATCAAGGAATATTGAATTTTTTTATTTTTCAATTTTCATTAGGTATAAAAGTTTTATTTTCATTAGGTAAATCTATATTTGTTTTTTGTCCAAAATTGAATTTTTTGATTCATTTTAATATTTTATTAATTCCTAATTCATAAGAAATTTGATAAAAGAAAATATCAGAAGATTCTTCTAAAGATTTTATAATATTAATATTACCATGTCCGTGTTTTTTTCAATCATAAAAAATTTTATTAGAATTTGGTAATTTTCACCATCCTGGATCAAAAATTTTAAAATCTTTATTTATTATTTTTTCTTTTAAAGCAGCAATAGCTAAATATGGTTTAATAGTTGATGCTGGTGGATATTTTCCTTGAATAATTTTATTAATTAATGGTGAATTTTTATTATTTATAATTTTATTATATTTTTTATATGATATTTTTTTTAAAAATATATTAGGATTGTAGCTAGGTACAGATATTAATGATATTACTTCTCCATTATTAATATTTGTTATTATAATTGAAGCTGTATTATTTTTAACTAAATTATAAATAAATTTTTGTAATTTTATATCAATAGATAATTGTATATTTTTTCCAGCTTTTGGTAATTTAATTATATGACTATTTATTAATTTATTTTTATTATTTAGAATAATTTTTCTATATCCTTTTTTTCCATATAATATATTTTCATAATATTTTTCTATACCTGTTTTTCCAAAATTATTTTTTCTATTTTTATTTTCAGGTGATATATATCCTATTACATGAGCTAAAATTTTACCAAATGGATAATTTCTTTTAAAATATTTTTTAATAAATATTCCTTTATTTTTTAACAAAGGTTTATATATATTATATTTAGCTAAATTTTTGAACTTAATATTATTAAATATTATAATTTTTTTATATTTATTATTTATATTATTTTTAATTTTTAAATTATATTTAATTTTATTATTTTTATAAAAAATTTTTTTTAATATATTTATTAAATATTTTTGTTTTTTTATTTTATATGGTATTATACTTACATTATATCTAATTTTATTAATAGCTATAGGTATATAATTTCTATCTAAAATATATCCTCTATTTGGATAAATGGGTAAAATTTTAGTATAATTTTTTTTAGATAAGTTATGATAATAATTAAAATTATTAATTTGTAATGTGTATATAAAATATAATATATATATAGTTATCAATAATAATGTAAAAATTAAATATTTTATTCTATAAAAAAAAATATTATTTTCATTTTTTAAATATATAAATTTCATTTTTTTTTTATTTTATAATAATTTAATTAAAATATATAAATAATTTAAATATATTTAATATTATAATATATAATTTAAATATATTAATTATTTAATTAAATTTATTATTTAAATATAATGGTATATGTTTAAAAATCCTGTAGAAACTAAAAATTGAAAAAAAATATTAAATCATTTTAATAAAATTAAAAAATATAAAATTATAGATTTTTTTAAAAATGATATTAATAGATTTAAAAATTTTTCTATAAATTTTAAAGATTGTTTTTTATTTGATTATTCTAAAAATAGAATTAATTTAGATACAATGAATTTATTTTTTAAATTATTAAATGAAATAAATTTTAAAGATTATATTATAAGTATCTTAAATGGAGAGAAAATTGATTTAATAAAAAATAAACCTATATTAAATTTTTTATTTAGGGATTTAAATAATTTTTTTTCTAATAAAAATTCTTATTTATTAAATTTTAAAAAAGATATAGATGCTAATTTAAACAAAGTTAAGTTTTTTACAAATAAAATTATTAATTATAAATGAAAAGGTTATTCTGGAGAAAATATTTTAAATATTGTAAATATAGGTTCTGAAGAAATAAATTTAAGTTTTAAAATGATTATTAAAACTTTATATAAATATAAAATAAATAATAAACAAAAATTTTATTTTATTTCTAAAATTAATGTTAATGATATTAAAGAAATAATTGATATATTATCTCCTAAAAATACTCTTTTTATAATTTGTTCAAAAAATTTTTCTACTATAAATAATTTGTTAAATATTAATATAGTAAAAAAATGAATTTTAAATTATTATAATAATAATAAATTTTCTTTAAATAATCATTTTATTTTAATATCTAATAATTTTGAAAAATCTATTAAATTTGGTGTAAATTTAAATAATATTTTTATAGTAGATAATTGAATAAAAGAAAAATATTCTTTTTGTTCTGCTTTTGGTTTATGCATATCTTTATATATAGGATTTGAAAATTATATTAGATTATTAAAGGGATTACATGATGTTGATATACATTTTTTTAATTCTAAATATAAAAAAAATATACCTATTATATTAGCAATTATAAGTATTTGATATAATAATTTTTTTAATTTTCAAACTGAAGCTATATTTACTTATTCTAAAAAATTATCTTTATTTCCTTTTTATTTACAACAATTAATAATGGAATCTAATGGTAAGTATATTGATAATAATGGTAATTATATTAAAAAATATAATACTTCTAATATAATTTGATCAAATATTAGTAGTGTTAATCAATATTCTTTTAATCAATTTTTACATCAAAGTAAATTTATTGTACCTTGTGATTTTATTTCAGAAATATTCACAGATGGTGATATTAGTAAATCTCATTTTATATTAATATCTAATTTTATAGCTCAAACTCAATTTTTAGCTTTTGGAAATAAAATTTTTAAAAAAAATAAAAAGAAGATTAATAAATATAAATTATTTAAAGGAAATAGACCTAGTAATTCTATTTTGATTAAATATATTAATCCTTATACTTTAGGTATTTTAATTTCTTTATATGAATATAAAATTTTAGTTCAAAGTATAATATGAAATATTTGTAGTTTTGATAAATTAAGTATTAAATATGGTAAAAAAGTTTCTAAATTAATATATCCTTATTTAGGTAATAATAATTTTATTGATAATATTAAAGTTGATAAAATGTTATATTTAGATAATTCTACTATAAATTTAATTAATTATTTTAATAAAAATTTTAAATTTTAATTTTTTTAAATAAAGGGTTTATATATGTCTATAAAATCTTATAAAAAAAATATTTTACTTAATAAAATTAGAAAAAAAAGAAATAAAATTAAAAAATCTATATTTAAAACATATATTAAAAATATAAAAAAATATATTAAATATAATAAAAAAAAATCTATAATATATTATAAAAAATTTCAATCTTTATTAGATAAATACACTTTAAAAAATATTATAAGTAAAAATAAATCCAATAGATTCAAGTCTAAATATTTTAAATTAATAAATAAATTAATTTAATTTTTTATATTTAATAATATAATTAATTATTTTACAAATTTTTTTAATTTTTATTTTATTAATTCTTTTATTAGGATTTATTTTAATTATTTTGAATTCTTTTATATTTAAAAATTTTTTTAAATTATTAAATATTTTTTTTTTTTTTCTAAAAAAAATATTATTTAATATATGTATGAATTTTTTAATATTATTAATTTTATATTTATTATTATTTGTATTTAATTTAATTAATGTTGAATTTATTTTAGGTTTTGGATAAAAATATTTATTTTTGATATTCATTAAAATTTTAATATCAAATAAACTATTAATTAATATTGTTGTTTTAGATATTTTTTTGTTTTTTTTATTAAATAATAAATTATATGCTAATTCTTTTTGAATTATAATATGTATGTCTTTGATATATTTATAATTTTTGATTAATTTATATATTATTTTTTTTGATATATAATATGGAATATTACCTATAATTCTGATTTTTTTATTTTTAAAAATATTAAAATTAAATTTTAATATATCTTTATTTATAAATATTACATTATTAATTTTTTTAATACATTTTTGAATTAATATATCATCAATTTCTATTGCATAAATATTATTATTATATTTCGATATTTCTTTAGTTAAATATCCTTTACCACTACCTATTTCCAAAAAAATATTTTTTCATTTAGGTTTAATAAATTTAATTATTTTTTTAATTATAGTTTTATTTTTTAAAAAATTTTGTCCTATATCTTTATAGTTATTATTCATATTTTATATAATTTTTTTATATATTATATATTAATATTAATTTATATAAATTTTCTATTTTCACCTTTTCCAAATATATTTAATTTACATCTTTTACATATATTTAATTTTTTAATTATTTTATCTACATAATGTCAACATCTATTACATTTTTTTCCTTTAGTTTTATAAATTTTAATTTTAAATATATTTATATTATTATTTTTTTCTTCTATAATTACTTTAGAAGTTAAAAATAAAAATTTTAATTCTGATTTAATTTTTTTGATTTTATTAAAATATTTTTTTTCTAAATATAATATAATTTCTGTTTTTAAAGAATTATTTATATTTAATATTTTTTTTTTTTTTTCTAATATTTGATTAAATTTATTTTTAATTTTTATTAATATCTTTCATATTTTATAATTTATTATATTATTTTTATTTAAATAAAATAATTTATCAAATCATTTTTCTTCATATACAAATAAAGGTTTTTTTCTAGGTATATATTGTCATATTTCATCAGCTGTAAATGATAATATTGGTGCTATTCATTTTACTATAGATTCTAAAATCATTCACATAGTAATTTGTGCGCTATTATAAGGATTAGTAAATTTTTTAATTGTATATTTTCTATCTTTAACTATATCAAAATATATAGAGCTTAAATAGAATGTGCAAAAATTAATAATTGTTTTAATAACTTTATAAAATTTATAATCATTATATAAATTAATAATTTTTTTTTGAGTTTTTTTAGTTATGTGTATTATTCATTTATCTATTAATAATATTTTTTTTTTTTTAATTATATTATAATTAGCATTAAAATCTTCTAAATTTGAAATTAAAAATTTTACAGTATTTCTAATTTTTCTATATAATTCAGTAATTCTTAATATTATTTCATTAGAAATATGTATTTCTTTAGAAAAATTTATTGAACTAGCTCATAATCTAATTATATCTGCACCAAATTTTTTAATTATTTTTTGAGGATTTATATTATTATTAGATGATTTAGACATTTTTTCTCCTTTTTTATTTACTATAAATCCATGTGATATTATATTTTTATAAGGAGGTTTATTATTAATAGCTACATTAATAATTAATAAAGACATAAATCATCCTCTAAATTGATCTGATCCTTCTAAACATATATCAATAGTAATTTTTTTTTTAAATTGTTCATTTATTATTGTAGATAAAGTTGCGCCTGAATCAAATCATACATCTAATATATCTAATACTTTATTGTATTTATTATGTTCTTTTCCTAATATTTTTTTTTTATGTGTATCAAATCAATAATTAGGTCCTAGTATTTTTATTTTTTTTGCTATTTTATTCATTAAATATATTGTTTTAGGATGTATTTTTTTAGTTTTTTTATTTATAAAAATAGTTATGGGAGTTCCTCATTTTCTTTGTCTTGAAATACATCAATCAGGTCTATTAATAATCATTTTTTTCATTTTCCTATATCCCCATATAGGAAATCAATTTATTTTTTTAATATTTTTTAATATTTTTTTTCTAAGATCATTTTTATCTAAATTAATAAATCATTGTGGTGTAGATCTAATTATTATAGGTGTTTTATGTCTTCAACAAAATGGATATTTATGTATTATATTTTTTTTAAAAAATAATTTATCATTAGATTTTAGTTTTTTAATAATTTTTTTTTCAGCTTCTCATATACTTAATTTTTCTATATCTTTAATATATGAATATTTAATATATTTACCATTTTCATCAATTACATTTAATCCTTTAATATTATTTTTTTTAGCTATTTTATAATCTTCTTCTCCATGTTCTGAAGCTATATGAATTATACCTGTTCCTATTTTGATATCTATTTCTTTATTAATAATAATAGGTATTTTTTTGTTTGATATAGGATGATAAACTAAATTATTTTTTAATAATGATCCTTTTATTATTTTAATTTCTTTTAAATTATTATTAATTTTTTTTTTAAATTCTTTGACTTTGTTTTTTAATATGATAAATATTACTTTATTATTTAAAGTTATAAGTGAATAGTTATAATGGGGATGTATTGTAATACAACAATTTCCTGGAATAGTTCATGTAGTAGTAGTTCATATAATTAAATTAATTTCTTTTATATTTTTATTATTATATAATAATTTATCTAATATATTTTTAGGTTTATATAATTTAAATAATATATAGGTTGAAATAGTTTTTTTATTATAATATATAGTTTCAGCATCTGCTAAAGATGATTTACAATTTATACATCAATTAGTAGGGATATATTTTCTTTCTAATAAATTTAATTTAATTATTTTCTTTAAAGTTAATATTGTATTAGAAATACATTTATAATCCATAGTTTTATAATAATTTTTTCAATTACCTAATATACCTAATTCAATAAAATTTTTTTTTTGTTTTTTTATTTGTTTATTGACATATTTATAACATTTTTTTTTAAATGTATTAATATTTATTTTTTTATAGTTTATTTTATTTTTTTTTATTACTTCTACTTCTATAGGTAATCCATGACAATCTCAACCAGGAGTATAATAAATATTAAAATTCATAAAATTTTTATATTTTATTATTATATCTTTTAAAATTTTATTATAAGCATGTCCTATATGTATATCTCCATTAGCATAAGGAGGTCCATCATGGATTATAAATTTTTTTTTTTTTTTTTTATTTTTTTTTATTCTGAAATATAAATTATTTTTAATTCATTTTTTTAAAATTAATGGTTCTTTGATGTTTAAATTAGCTTTCATAGGAAAATTAATTTTAGGTAAATTAATTGTATTTATATATTTTTTTTTTTTCATTTTTAATATTTTAGGTAATTAAATATTGAATTAATTAATATAAAAATTATATTATAATAAATAAATAATATTTATTATATAATAAATATTATTTATTTTTAAATAAATCATATATTAGTTTTTTATTAATCTGATAATTATATTATATAAAAAAAAAAAAATATTTAGTTGATATTTTAAACTATGTACATATATTGATTAATATAAGTTATATTTTTATATTTTTTATAAGAGGAATTTATGAGTAAAATAATTGGTATAGATTTAGGTACTACTAATTCTTGTGTAGCAGTAATAGAAAATAATAAATCTAAAGTTATAGAAAATTCTGAAGGAGATCGTACTACTCCATCAGTAATAGCATATACTAAAAATAATGAAATATTAGTAGGTAAACCTGCTAAACGTCAGGCTATCACTAATCCGGAAAATACTTTTTTCGCTATTAAAAGATTAATAGGACGTAAATATATTGATAAAGAAGTACAACGTGATGTAAATATAATGCCTTATAAAATAGTATCTTCAAATAATGGTGATGCTTGAATACAAGTAAAAAATAAAAAAGTAGCTCCTCCACAAATTTCAGCTGAAGTTCTTAAGAAAATGAAAAAAACCGCTGAAGATTATTTAGGTGAAAAAGTTTATGAAGCGGTTATTACTGTTCCTGCGTATTTTAATGATACTCAAAGACAAGCTACTAAAGATGCAGGACGCATAGCAGGTTTAAAGGTTAAAAGAATTATAAATGAACCTACTGCGGCAGCTTTGGCTTATGGTTTAGATAAATCTAAAAGTAATAGTATAATTGCTGTATATGATTTAGGTGGAGGAACATTTGATATTTCTATAATTGAAATGGATAATATTGATGGAGAAAAAACATTTGAAGTTTTATCTACAAATGGTGATACCCATTTAGGTGGTGAAGATTTTGATAGTAAAATAATTAATTATTTAGTAAATGAATTTAAAAAGGATTATAATATAGACTTATCTAGTGATTCTCTTGCAATGCAAAGATTAAAAGATTCTGCTGAAAAAGCTAAAATAGAATTATCATCATCTAAACAAACTGAAATTAATTTACCTTATATAACTGCTGATAGTTTAGGTCCTAAACATTTAAATATTAAATTAACTAGAGCTAAATTAGAATCTTTAGTAGAAGATTTAGTAAATAAATCTATTGATCCAGTAAGGGTTGCTTTGAAAGATGCTAATATAGATGTATCTAAAATTAATGATGTTATTCTTGTAGGTGGGCAAACAAGAATGCCTATGGTGCAAAAAAAAGTATCTGAATTTTTTAATAAAAAACCTCGTAAAGATGTTAATCCTGATGAAGCAGTAGCTATAGGTGCTTCAATACAAGGTGGGGTTTTATCTGGTGAAGTTAAAGATGTTTTATTATTAGATGTAACTCCTTTATCTTTAGGAATAGAAACTATGGGGGGTGTAATGACTACTTTAATTAAAAAAAACACTACTATCCCTACTAAACATAGTCAAGTTTTTTCTACTGCCGAAGATAATCAATCAGCTGTTACAGTTCATATTTTACAAGGAGAAAGAACTAAAGCTATTGATAATAAATCTTTAGGGCAATTTAATTTAGATGGCATTCAACCATCTCCTAGAGGGGTTCCTCAAATAGAAGTAACGTTTGATATTGATGCAAATGGTATATTACATGTTTCTGCTAAAGATAAAAATACTGGTAAAGAACAAAATATTACTATTAAATCATCTTCTGGTTTAAAAGATGATGAAATTAATAAAATGATTAAAGATGCTGAATTAAATTTAGAAAAGGATAGAAAATTTGATGAATTAGTTCAATCACGTAATCAAGCTGATCATTTAATACATACTACACGCAAACAATTATCAGATATAGGTGATTCTATACCTGTAAATGAAAAAAAATCTATTGAATTAAATATAGAAAAGTTAATTAATTTAACTAAAGGTGAAGATAAAGATTCTATAGATAAATGTATTCAAGAATTAATACAATTATCTAGTAATTTATCTAAATATAATAAGAATAATAAAAATGATAGTAATAATAAAAATAATGGTGTCAATGATAAATTTGTTGATGCAGAATGTGAAGAAATTAATAAAAAAGATAATAAAAAATAATAATATTTAAATATTATTAATAAGTTAAAGGTTTTTATATAATGGTGAATAAAGATTATTATGATATTTTAGGTGTTAAAAAAAATGCAGAATTAAATGATATTAAAAAAGCATATAAACGTTTAGCTATTAAATATCACCCTGATAGAAACAAGGGTGATAAAATTTTAGAAGAAAAATTTAAGGAAGTTAAAGAAGCTTATGAAATTTTAAGTGATAGTAAAAAAAGATCTATGTATGACCAATATGGTCATTCTGCATTTAATCAGGATAATTATTCTAGTAATTATGATAGTGATTTTACCTCATCAAATGATTTTAGTGATATATTTGGTGATGTATTTGGAGATATTTTTGGTACTAAAAGCAAAAGTCAAAATAAACAAAAAGTAGGATCTGATATATCATATGATATGGATTTGACTTTAGAAGAAGTGTTTAAAGGAGTTTCAAAGGAAATAGGTATAAATGTTATAGATAAATGTAAAATATGTAATGGTAGTGGTTGTAGACCTGGAACTAAAAGAAAAGTATGTGATATGTGTAATGGTAAAGGAATAATTAATACTCGTCAGGGTTTTTTTACCATTCAACAAACTTGTCCTAAATGTAATGGCTATACTTATATTATAGATAATGTTTGTTATGTTTGTAGAGGATCAGGTAATAATAAAATTTTTAAAAAATTATTTATTAAAATTCCTGTAGGTATAAATAGTAATGATCGTATTCGTTTGGTAGGAAAAGGTAATTATGGGGGTTATAATTCTAAATATGGTGATTTATATATTAATATTAAAATTAAGGATCATCCATTATTTATTAGAAAGAAAAATGATTTATATTGTAAATTACCTATAAATTTTACTATTGCTGCTTTAGGTGGATATATTGAAATACCTTATTTTAATAATTTAATAAAATTCAAAATACCTCCGGAAACTCAATCAGGTAAATTATTTAGAATTAAAAATAAAGGTATAAGATTTTATAAAAGTAATAGATATGGAGATTTATTGTGTAAAATTATTGTTGAAACCCCAATAAATTTAGATCATTATCAAAAAAAATTATTATATAAGTTTGGTTTAAGTTTAGATAAAAATATAGATAATAATCCTAAATATAAAAAATTTATAAATTATATAAAAATATTTTTTGATTCTATAATTTAATTATTATTATTTTTTTTTATATATTGGGAATTTATTACATATTATAGATATTTCTTTTTTAATTTTAAATATTAAATTATTATTTTTAATATTTTTTAATATTTTACATATTAATTTAGCTATATATGTAGAGGTGTTTTTATTTATACCTCTACGAGTTATAGCAGGAGTGCCTATTCTTATTCCTGATGTTTTTCATTTTTTTTTATCGTTAGGTATATAATTTTTATTTACTATTATTCTACATGAATTTAGAATATTTTCAGCTTTCATCCCTGATATTTTATTTTTTAATAAATTTATTACAAATAAATGAGAATCTGTTCCATTAGATATTATTTTAAATCCTTTTTTAATAAAAATTTTAGACATTGATATTGAATTTATTATAGTTTTTTTCTGATATTTTATATATTTTTCACTTAATGCTTCTTTAAATATTAAAGCTTTTGCAGCTATAGTATGCATCATTGGTCCTCCTTGTGTTTCAGGGAATATTGATGAATTAATTTTGTTATATAAATTAGAATTTTTTCCTTTAGCTAAGATTAACCCACCTCTGGGACCCGCTAGAGTTTTGTGTGTAGTAGTGGTAACAATATCTGCATAATTTAATGGATTAGGATAAATTTTAGCTGCTACTAATCCTGCTATATGTGACATATCTATTAATAAAAGACTATTATATTTATTAGCAATTTCTTTAAAATATTTTCATTTACATATTCTAGAAAAAGAAGAAAATCCTGCTATTATTAATTTAGGTTTATATTTTTTAGTTAAATATTCTATTTCATTATAATTTATATTTTCTTTATTATCTAAACCATATAATTTAGAATTATATATTTTACCAGATATATTCATTTTATTTCCATGAGTTAAATGCCCTCCATGAGTTAATTTCATTCCTAAAATAGTATCTCCTGGCTTAAGTATAGCGTTATAAACAGCAAAATTAGCCTGTGATCCTGAGTGTGGTTGTACATTTACATAATTAGCATTAAATAATTTTTTAGCTCTTTTAATAGCTATATATTCTATTTTATCTATATATTTACATCCTCCATAATATCTTTTTTTGTAATATCCTTCTGCATATTTATTAGTTAATATTGAACCTTGGGCTTTCATAATTATATTACTAGTATAATTTTCTGATGCTATTAAATTAATATTTTTTTCTTGTCTAATTTTTTCTCATTTTATTAATTTTAAAATTTTATCTTTGTATTTCATTTTTTTTTATTATTATAATATGTTAAAATATTCTATATAGTATTGATAATTATAAACAATTTATAGTTATATTAATAATATTTATTAATTTAAATTTTATATTATATATTTAAAAATAATAAAATAATTAATAAATTTAAGATAGGTTTTGTAAATATATTTAATAGTTTATTAATATATAAATTTATTATTTTTATATAGTATTTAATTTTAAAATTATTAAATTATAAAAATTTAAATATTTATGGATTATATATATATAACTTCTGAATCTGTTTCTGAAGGTCATCCTGATAAAATTGCAGATCAAATTTCTGATGCAATTTTAGATAATATACTTAAGAAAGATAAATTAGCTAAAGTTGCTTGTGAAACTTATATAAAATCTAATATAGTAATAATAGGTGGTGAAATAAATACTAATATTAATATTAATTTTGAAAATGTAATTAGAAAAACTATAAAAAATATTGGTTATATAGATGATTCAATGGGTTTTAATGCTTATACTTGTAATATTATAAATTTAATAAGTAATCAATCTCCAGATATTTCTTTGGGAATTAAAACAAAAGATAAAATTTTTCAAGGTGCGGGAGATCAAGGTATAATGTTTGGTTATGCCTCTAATGAAACTAAAGTATATATGCCAGCTCCTATCATATATGCTCATAGTTTAGTTAAAAAACAGTCTGAATTAAGGAAAAAAAAATTTTTTAATATATTATATCCTGATGCTAAAAGTCAAATAACATTTATATATAAAAATAATAAAATTATAGGTATTGATAATATAATTTTTTCTACACAACATTGTGATAATATAAATTTTAATTTTTTAAAAGAATTAGTTATGGAGGAAATTATATATAAAGTTATACCTAAAAAATGATTAAATAATAATACTAAATATTTTATTAATTCTATGGGTAAGTTTGTAATAGGTGGGCCTTTAGCGGATTGTGGTTTAACAGGAAGAAAAATTATTGTAGATTCGTATGGAGGTTCTTCAAGACATGGGGGAGGGGCTTTTTCTGGTAAAGATCCTTCTAAAGTAGATAGATCTGGTGCTTATATGGCTAGATATATAGCTAAAAATATAGTAGCAGCTGATTTAGCTGATAGATTTGAAATTCAATTATCTTATTTAATTGGTTTTTATAAACCAGTTTCTATTAATATTAATACTTTTAATACAGAAAAAATATCTTTATATAATTTAAAAAAAATAATTAATGAAAATTTTGATTTAAAAGTATATAGTATAATTAAAAAATTTAATTTATTAAAACCTATATATTTAAGTACATCTACTTATGGTCACTTTGGTAGAAATAAATTTCCTTGAGAGAGTTTAGATAAAAAAAATAATTTATTATTATATAAAAAAAAATTAAAATAACATATATTTAGCTTTAGGATATATAATATATATTTTTTTTTTATAAAATATATTTATATTATTTTTAAATTGGTAATTATTAACAAAAATTTTATTAATTTTATTTAAATTTGATATTATTTTTTTTTTAAATTTATTAAAATTATTGAATTTAATGATTTTTTTATATTTTATATTAAATAATAGTATATTATTAATACTATTATATATACATATTATGCTATTTTTATATTTTATTTTTTTTTTTTTAATATTATTCAAAATTATTTGAAATGTATTGAATTTAATAATTTTTATATTTTTATATTTTAGTTTAAATATATTAGATATTATATATGATATTCTATATCCTAATAAACTACCGGGACCTTTGTTAATTATAAAATAATTAATTTTGTTTATATTTATATTATTTATATTAATAATATAATGAATTAATAATAATATATTTTGTTTTTTTTTTTTGTTTGTGAAACTATATTGAGTAAATATTTTATTTTTATATTTTATAGCTACAGATAATAATTCTGTAGATATATCTATACTTATTATATTTTTAATCATATTTATATATATAAATTATTTTTTTTCTTTAAATATATATTTAGATATTTATTAAATAAATTTATTATAATAATTATATAATATATTTAATTTTTTAAAAATAAAATATTTTTTTTTATATGAAATTTATATTTAAAAATACGTTTATATTTTTATGTTAAATATTTATTTATAATAAATTTTTAAAATTTAAAATACAAATGAATACTTTAAAATCTGATTCTTTAGGAAAGATATTATCTAAAACTAGAAAGTCTTTAAATTTATCGCAGCAAGATATAGCAAATAAGTTATGTTTAAAAATTAATATTATACGTGATATAGAAAATGATAAAAAAACTAAAAATATTTCTTCCGTATTTTTTAATGGTTATATAAATTCTTATATACGTTTATTGAATCTTTCTGAAAAATATTTATTTAATTCTGTTAAAAAATGTGAAGTAGATGATTCTGGAATTTTAAATTCTGAGTTAAAAGATAATAATATAGGAAAAAAAATAGTTAATTTTATATATATCAATATTATGTATATAATTAAATTATTATTTTTAATTTCTATTAATTTTTTTTATTTTTATTATATTATTTAATAATATTATTAAAAATTTTATATATTTAAATTATATTTATTTATGGTTAATTTAAAATTTAAATCTTTAAAAGGTATGCATGATTATTTACCAGATGATTTATTAATATTAGATTATATAGAAAATATTTTCAAAAAGATAATAATATCTTATTCTTTTAGTAAAATTAAGTTTCCTATTATGGAGGATAGTGATTTATTTAAAAAAATTAATAATTATAATAGTAATATATTTTCTAAAGAGATGTATTCTTTTTTTTATAAAAATAAAAAGAATATATCTTTAAGACCCGAGGGTACTATATGTTGTTTGAGATTATATTTACAAAATAAATTATTTTTAGATAAATTATTAAATAAATTTTGATATATAGGATCTATGTTTAGATGTGAAAATACTCAGAAGGGTCGTTATAGAGAATTTAATCAAATTGGTTTAGAATCATATGGTAGTAAAAGTTTTTTTTTAGAAATAGAATTATTATTAATTTTGAAAAGATTATGAAGTGAATTAAATATTAATAATTATTTAACATTAGAAATTAATACATTAGGTGATTTTAATGATAGAAAAAAATATTATTTATATATAAAAAATAAATTATCTAATTTAATAGATATTAGAAAAAAAAATAAGAATAATATTAATTATTTAAAATTAATTAATAGTGATAAAATAAAATGTTTATTAAATAATAATATTCCTAAATTAATAAATTTTGTAAATGAAAAATCTTTATTAAAATTTAAATATATATGTAATAAGTTAGATGTTTTAAATATTAAATATACTATTAATTATTCTTTATTTCGAGGAATAGATTATTATAATGATTTTGTATTTGAATGAAAAAATTCTTTAGATGTTAATAAAAATAATACAGTATGTGCAGGTGGTAGATATGATTTATTGTCTAGTTATATTTCCAATATATCAATTCCTGCGGTGGGATGTGCTATTGGTTTAGAGAGATTATTGGTTTTTTTTAAAAAATATATTATTACTAAATGTAATAAAAATTATATTTATATATATATAATATCTTCATATAATAATAATTCTAGATTATTAGGTTTAATTATTACTGAAAATATAGTTAATTATAATATCAAAAATGTTAAAGTATATAATTATAATATTTCATATAAAAAATTAAATAATATAATTAGAGAAATTATAAAAAAGAATGCACGTATATTAATAATAATAGGTAAAAAAGAAATTTATGGAAATTATATAACTGTTAAAGATTTATATAAAAACAAATTAAAAAGAGTTAAAATAAATAATTTATTAAATGTGATTATTAAATTTTTAAATACATAAACAATAAAAATAATAATAATGTTTACTATAGCTATAGTTGGTAATACTAATACTGGTAAAACTAGTTTATTTAATTTTTTAACTAATACTAATTTTTCTTTAGTAAGTAGTAAAGAATATTATACTTTAGATTTTAATTATGGATTATTAAAATTTAATAAAAATAATATAATTTTAATAGATACATGTAGTATAAAAAATTTAAATATATTTAGAAAAAAAAATGATTTAAAAAAATATTTAAATATCAGAAAATATATTTTTATAATTAAAAATGTTAATTTAATTTTTTTTTTAGTTGATTCTAGATTAATTACAGATAGAGATTTATTTTTTTTAAAAATATTACTAAATATTAATAATAATATTGTATTAATTTTAAACAAAATAGATTTATACAAAAATTTTATTTTTGATAAAGAAAAATTTAATTATTTAGGTATTGATAAAATATATCCTATTTCTATTTTAAATAGATCAAATATATATTTATTATTTGATAATTTATTTAAAAATAAAAATTTATTTAAAAACAATAATTTTTTTGTTAAAAGACTTTTAAAATCATGTATTAATTTATATAATTATAAATATTTATTTTTTAAAGATAATATTTTTATTAAAATTTTAATTTTAGGTAAACCTAATGTAGGTAAATCATTTTTATTAAATTTATTAGTAGGTAATAATAGATCTGTTGTTAGTAATTTAAAATTTTCAACTAAAGATTTTATTTCGTTTTTAATAAAATTTAAAAATATATGCTATTCTATAAGTGATTCTCCCGCAATATATAAAATAAATAAATATAAATATTTAAATAAAAATATTTTTTTATTAATTAAAAATTTTTTTAACATAATTTTATATGTTATAGATATTAATGATAATGTATCTAGATATGATTTGAAAATATTAAATTTGTTATTTAATAGAGGTAAATTAATTATATTAGTTTTTAATAAATGTATTTTAAAAAAATATTATTATAATATTCATAAAAAAAATTTAATTAAAAGATATGATTTTATGAAATATATGGATATTTTTTATATTAAAGATTTTAATAATATTAATAATATTTTAAGTTTTAGAAAAAAAATATTTAATATTATTTTATCAAATTATAAAAATATTTTTTTAAAAAAAATTAATAATAATTTATTAACTAAAATATTAAAATTATTTTTTAGAAATAATATTATTAATAATTATAGTTTTAAATTAAAATATTCTTGTATAAGTAAATATTATCCTTTAGTTATAATTATATATGGTAATAAAATAAATTTAATAAATAGTTCTAATAAAAAACATTTATTAAATTTTTATATGGAAAAATTAAATTTAAAAGGTTGTAAAATTTTTTTGAAATTTAAAGAAATATATAATCCTTTTTTTAAAAAAAAATAATAATTAAAATAAATAATCGCTATTATTTAAATGATAGAGGAAAGTCCGGACTCCTAAGGAAAAAATGCCAGATAACGTCTGGAAAAATAATTAATTTTATTTTATAAATAGTGCAACAGAAAATAACCGCTAATTTAATATTAGCAAGGGTGAAAAAGTATGGTAAGAGCATACTATATATTATAGTAATATAATGTATGTGTAAACTTCATTTGGAGCAAGGTTAAATATAAAAATAAAATATTTATAAATTATTGAATTTATAATAAAATGTATTTTTCCGTACATATATTTTAAATTTATGGTAAACCGCTTGAATTAATAAGTAATTATTAATCTAGATAAATGATTATTATACTTTTTATAAAGTAGACAGAATCCGGCTTATAATTTTAATTATGTTAAATTAATTTATTATTAATTAATTTATTTAAATAATTAATTAATATTAATTTTAAAAAATGTAATAATATGTTAAAAATTTTAAATTCTATAAATAATAAAAAAGAGTTTTTTATTTCTAAATCTAAAATTGTAAATATATATGTATGTGGTATTACAGTTTATGATTATTGTCATATAGGTCATGCAAGAACATTTTATTTTTTTGATATTTTATTAAGATATTTAAAATATTTAGGATATAAATGTTTTTATATAAGAAACATAACAGATTTTAGTGATAAATTAATATATAAGTCTTATAAATACAATATATGTATAAAAAAATTATCTAAATTAATGATTGAAAATATGGATAATGATTTTAATAAATTGGGTTTTATTAAACCTAATTATGAACCTAAAGTAAGTGATTATATTGATGATATTATTATTAATATTAAATATTTATTAAAAAAAAAATATGCTTTTATAAGTAATAATGGAGATGTATTATTTAATATTAAAAATATTAAAAAAAATGATGATATTTTTATAAATTATAAAATTACTAATAATTTTGTTTTGTGAAAATTAAATATTAATTCTAAAAATATTATTATTGGATGAAATTCTCCATGGGGTAAGGGTAGACCTGGTTGACATATTGAATGTTCAGTAATAAGTAATAAATTTTTTAGTGATATTACTATTCATGGAGGAGGTAATGATTTATTATTTCCTCATCATAAAAATGAATATATAATTTCAAAATGTTTATTTAAAAAAAAATATTCAGTTAAATATTGGTTGCATACGGGTATAGTTATTAATAATAATAATAAACTATCTAAATCTAAAAATAATTTTTTTTTAATAAAAGATTTATTAAAGATATATAATTCAGATATAATTAAATATTTTTTAATGTCTGTACATTATAGAAAAAATTTAATTTTTAGTTATTCTAAAATTAGATTAGCACAATTAGCTATTAAAAAAATTTATTTGTCTTTAAAAAATTTAAATTTAGATATTTTTTTATCTAAAAAAGATTTTTTTTTAAAAAAAATTAAAAATTATTTTAATTTATTTATGAATGATGATTTTAATATACCTAAAATATATAAATTATTTTTCATAATAGTTAAAAAAATTAATTTATTTAAAAAAAAAAATAATTTTTTGTTAGCTAGTAAATTTGGTGTAATATTAAAGAAATTTGCTAATATTATAGGTTTGTTTAAAAAAAATATAAATAAATATTATTTAAATAATTCAAATAAAAAGTCAAATTCTTTTAATATTAAAAGAATTAATAAATTAGTTAATTTACGTAATAAAGCTAGAATTTTAAAAAAATGAAAAATTGCTGATTGAATAAGAAAAAAATTACTTTTATTTAATATATCTATTAATGATAATAAAAATTATTCTGATTGATATTTTAATTAAGTTTTTTATATATTTTAATAATATTTTTTAATAATATAGAAATTGTCATAGGTCCAGTTCCTCCAGGAGTAGGAGTAATATATTTAATTTTTTTAATTATTTTTTTATAATTTATATCTCCTTTAATTATATTTTTTTTATTTATATTAATTCCTATATCTATAACTATAGAATTTTTTTTAATTCATTGAATAGGATATAAATTGTATTTACCTATTGCGCTAATTAATAATGTAGTGTTTTTTATATATTTTTTAATTTTTTTAGTTTTACTATTTACTATACTAACAGTAGATCCTTTATTTAAAAGTTCCATTAACATAGGTTTACCAATTAAATTAGAAGATCCTATTATTAAGGCATTTGTTCCTTTTAATTTTATTTTATAATTTTGTAATAATTTAATTACACCATATGATGCACATGGTCTTATTCATGGTTTTCCTTGACATAATTTACCAATATTATTGGAATGCAATCCATCTACATCTTTATTTGGATTTATATTATTAATTAATTTATTTGTATTAAATTTTTTATTTATAGGTAATTGTATAAGTATACAATCTATTTTTTTATTAATATTTATAAATTTAATAAATTTTATTATTCTTTTTTCTTTTATATTATTATTTATATTTATAATTTTATATTTTATTCCAGTATATTGGAATATTTTTTTTTTGATATTTATATATAAATTAGAATTTTTATTATTTCCTATATTAATAATTATAATTTTAGGTATTCTTTTATTTTTAATTAATAATTTTTTTATTTTATTTTTAATTTTTTTTTTAGTTTTTTTTAGATAATATTTACCATATAAAAGTTTTTTATTTTTTATCATAAGTTGACTTTAAAAATATATTAATGTTACTATTATATTTATAATATATTACGCTCTTAGCTCAGAGGATAGAGCAACAGCCTTCTAAGCTGTAGGTCACAGGTTCAAATCCTGTAGAGCGTGTTTTAAAATATTTTTTTTTCTAATGAAATATTTAATACTTCTTTGATGTTTTTAAAAGCATATATTTCGATTTTTTTTTTAATATATTTAGGCAATTCTAATATATCTTTTTTATTATAAAAAGGTATAATAATTTTTTTAATTCCTCCTCTTAATGCTGCTATAATTTTTTCTTTTAATCCCCCTATAGGTATAATTTCTCCATGTAATGTTATTTCTCCTGTCATAGCTATATTAGATTTAATAGGATTTTTAGTTAAAGTGGATATAATAGATGTACATATAGTTATACCTGCACTAGGACCATCTTTAGGAATAGCTCCTTCTGGAACATGTACATGTATATCTTTATTTAAATAAAATTTTTTTTTTAAATTTAATTTTTTTTGTAAAGATCTAACTACAGTTAATGAAATTTTAATTGATTCTTTCATTATCTTTCCTAAATAACCTGTATATATTAATTTTCCTTTACCGGGTATACATTTAGTTTCTATTGTTAATAATTCTCCTCCTGTTTGTGTTCATGCTAAACCTGTAGCTTTACCAATTTGGTTTTTTTTATTCATTTTTCCATAAAAGTATTTTTTGATTCCTAAATATTTTTTTAAATTATTTTTATTAATTTTAATTTTTTTATATTTTTTATTTAAAGTATTTTTTTTAACAACTTTTCTACAAATTTTAGAAATTTCTCTTTCTAATGATCTTACGCCTGATTCTTTTGTATAATTTCTAATAATTTTTATAATTATATTATTATTAATTTTAATTTCATTTTTTTTTAATTGATTATTTTTTATTTGTTTGGGTATTAAATATTTTTTAGTTATGTTAATTTTTTCATATTCAGTATATCCAAATAATCTTATAATTTCCATTCTATCTAATAAAGGGTAAGGAATATTATTTAATGAATTAGCAGTAGCTATAAACATAATTTGAGATAAATCATAGTCTACTTCAATATAATGATCGTTAAAAGAATAATTTTGTTCTGGATCTAATACTTCTAATAAAGCTGAAGTAGGATCCCCTCTCATATCTGAAGACATTTTATCTATTTCATCCAATAAAAATAATGGATTTTTAACTTTTGATTTAATAATTTTTTGTATAATTTTTCCAGGCATAGATCCTATATATGTTCTCCTATGTCCTCTAATTTCAGCTTCATCTTTAATACCACCCAAAGACATTTTTATATAATTTCTTCCAGTTGCTTTAGATATAGATAAACCTAATGATGTTTTACCAACTCCTGGAGGGCCTACAAAACATAATATGGGGCCTTTAACTTTGTTGGATCTATTTTGTACTGCTAAATATTCTAAAATTCTTTCTTTAATATTTTCTAAACCATAATGATCTTTATTAAGTATTTTTTCAGCTTCATTTAAATTTTTTTTTATTTCTGTTTTGTTTTTTCATGGTATTTGAATTAATCAATCTATATAAGTTCTTACTATTGTAGCTTCTGATGATAATGAAGACATTAATTTTAATTTTTGTAATTCTGTTTTAGCTTTTTTTTCTATTTCTTGGGGCATATTTGATTTTTTAATTTTTTTTTTAATTAAATCAAATTCATTAATATTATTATTATCATTAATTTTATTAAGTTCTTTTTGTATAGCTTTAATTTGTTCATTTAAATAATATTCTTTTTGACTTTTTTCTATTTGTTTCTTGACTCTATACTTAATTTTTTTTTCTATTTTTAATAATTTAATTTCTGATTCTATTATTGTTATTATATATTTAAATCTTTTATAAATATTATTTATTTCTAATATATTTTGTCTAGTTTTTAATTTAATAGGTATATGTGTTGATATAGTATCAATTAATTTTTCTATATTTTCTATATTATTTAATGAATTTAATATATCTAATGAAATTTTTTTGTTATATTTAATATATTTTTCAAATTCATTAATAATAATTTTTTTAAATATTTTTTGTTTTTTTTTATTTATTTTAATATTTTTAATTTTTTCGACTAAAGCTATATAATATTTTCCTTTATCTTTAATATTTATTATTTTAGCTCTTTGTATTCCTTCTATTAATATTTTGATAGTTCCATCTGGAAGTTTTATCATTTGTAATATAGATGATATTGTTCCAATCTTATATAAATCATTAATATTAGGTTCTTGAATAGAGTTATTTTTTTGTGTTACTAACATAATTTGTTTATTTTGTTTCATACATAATTCTAAACAAAATATAGACTTCTTACGACCTATAAATAAAGGAACTATTATATTTGGATATATTACTACATCTCTTAATGGTAAAATTAAAATTTCAATATTATTTATAGATTTTTCTAAATTCATATTATTCTCTTAATTAATTTTATTTAATTATTATTTCGTGTTCATTATTAGTATTATTATTATCTACAATAATTTTTTTAATTCCTTTTATAGATGGTAATTTATACATAATATTTTCTAAAATATTTTCTATTATATTTTTTAGTCCTCTTGCACCTGTTTTTTTTTTAAATGTTTTATCAACTATTAAGTTTAATGATTTTTTAGTAAAAGTAAGTTTAACATTTTCTAATTTAAATAAATATTTATAATAATCAATTATTGAATATTTAGGTTTTATTAGTATTTTAAATAATGATTTTTTATTTAATTTATTTAAATTTATTATTATAGGTAATCTACCTATAAATTCTGGAATTAGTCCAAATTTTATTAAATCTTTAGTTTCAATTTTATTATTATTATTAGATTTTGTATTTAAATTAATATTAAATCCTATATTATTATTATTTAATCTATTATTAATTATATTTTGTATACCATTAAATGTTCCGCTACAAATAAATAATATGTTTTTTGTATTTATAGGTATATAATGTTCTTCTGGATGTTTTCTACCTCCTTTAGGGGGGTATATAAGCTATAGTTCCTTCTATAATTTTTAGTAAAGCTTGTTGAACACCTTCTCCTGAAACATCTCTAGTTATAGAAGGATTATTAGATTTTTTTGATATTTTATCTATTTCATCTATAAATATAATTCCATGTTCTGTTTTATAAATGTCAAAATTACATTTAAGTAATAATTTATATATTATATTTTCTACATCTTCTCCTACATATCCTGATTCTGTTAATGTAGTAGCATCAGTAATTACTATAGGTATATTGAATTGTCTTGCTAAAGTTTCTGCTAATAATGTTTTCCCGCTACCTGTAGGGCCTATTAGTAAAATATTTGATTTATTTCAGTTATATATATTTTTTATATCTAAATTATTAATTAATTTATAATGATTATAAATTGTAGTAGCTAAAATTTTTTTAGCTTTATTTTGATTTATAATATATTTATCTAATATTTTTTTAATATATTTTGGTTTATTAATATTAGTATCAAATATTATTTTTTTATTTTTTATATTGTTATTATCTATTATTTTTTTAAATAAATTTATACATATTTCACATATATATGAATTATTACCTGTTATTACTTTATTAATATTATTATTTTTATTACAAAAGGAACATAATATATTTTTATTATTTTTATTATTCATATTTATTATTAAATATTTTTTTTAAAAAAAAAATATTAAATTATTTTTTATTAATAATAATTTCATCTATAATTCCATAATCTAATGCTTCTTGTGGAGATAAAAATTTATCTCTTTCTGTATCTTTTTTAATTTGTTTATAATTTTTACCGGTATTATTAGATAATAGATTAATTATTTTTTTTTTAATGTAAATTATTTCTTTAGTATGTATTAGTATATCTGTTGCTTGTCCTTTTAAATTACCTAATGGTTGGTGAATCATAATTCTTGAATTAGGTAAACTAAATCTTTTGGTTTTATATCCAGATGATAATATAATTGCCGCCATAGAACATGCTTGTCCTATACATATTGTATTAATTTTAGGTTTAACATATTTCATGGTATCATAAATTGACATCCCAGAAGTTATTACCCCCCCTGGAGAATTAATATACATATAAATATCTTTTTTATTATTTTTATATTCTAAATATAATAATTGTGTAATAATACTATTAGATATTTTATCTTCTATGTATCCTGTTAAAAAAATTATTCTATTTTTTAATAATTTTGAATATATATTATTCATATTTTAATTTATATTTGATATTTTAAATTTATATATATATTTTTTTAGTATATATTTATTTTTTTTTATAAATATTATTATTAATTATATTATCTAGAATCTTATTAATTAATTTATAACTATTATATGATCCAAATTTTTTAGCTAATAATATACTTTCATTAATTATTACTTTATAGTGTAAATTCTTTCTTATTTTAAATTCATATATTGACATATATAGAATAGAAATTTCTATATTTCCTATATATTTTGTAGAAGCATATATATTATTAAATATTATTTTTCTAATATATTTATAATTTTTTTGTATACCATAAATTATTTTAAATAAATATTTTATATCTATATTTTTAAATATTTCTTTTTTAAATAATTTAAATTCTTTAATTTTTAATTTAATGTTTTTTTTAGTTTTTAATATATATCATGAATATATAATTTGTAAGGCTAATTCTCTAGTATTATGTTTTTTTTTAAAAATTCACATATATTTGAATTATTTATTATTTCTAAATATTATTCTTCCTTTATTAATATCATAATGAGTTATTTGAACTGTTACTTTATCTCCTGTTAAAATTCTAATATAATTTTTTCTCATTTTACCAGATATATGAGCTATAATTTTATGACCATTATTTAGTAAAACCTTAAACATAGTATTAGGTAAAGTTTCAATTATTTTTCCTTTAATTTCTATATGTTTTTCTTTAATCATTTTTTTGTTTTTTAAAATTATTTAAATATTTTTCTATTTCTATAGCTGCTATACATCCTGATGAAGATGCAATAATAGCTTGTTTATATTGCTTACTTATTATATCCCCAGCAGCAAAAATTCCTTCTTTATTTGTCATAGATGAATATTTATTATTTTTATAATTTATTATTATATATCCTTTTTTATCTAAATTAATTAATTTTTTTAAAAATTTTGTATTAGGTAAATAACCTATTGATATAAATAATCCATGGGTTTTTATAATTTTTTTTTTATTTACTAAATTAGATTTAATAATAATATTTTTAATTTTATTTTTTTTAATATTTATTTTATTAATTATGTAATTTTTATAAAATTTAATTTTTTTTTTTTTTATTTTTTTAATTATTTTTTTAATTAAAATTTTTTCTGCTGTAAATTTATTTTTTCTATGTATTATATTTACTTTTTTAGCTATTTTAGATAAATATAAACATTCTTCTATAGCACTATTACCTCCTCCTATAATAGTAACTATTTTGTTTTTATATAAAAAACCATCACATAATGCACAATTAGATATAATTTTATTATATATATTATTAGTTATATTTATATTAAATTTTTTAGGTATAGTTCCTGTAGCTATTATTATAGATAACGAATAAAATTTTTTTTTTTTAGTTTTAATTAAATAATAATTATTTATTTTATTAATTTTTTTTACTTTATCATTAATAATTTTGGTATTAAATTTAATAGATTGTTTTTTCATATTTGACATTAATTTATATCCACTAATTCCATTTTTTTTTCCTGGTCAATTTTCTATTTTTTTAGATTTTATCAATTGTCCTCCTTCATGATTTCCTGTTATTAATAAGGGTTTTAAATTTGCTCTTCCTAAATATATTGCAGCAGTGTATCCAGAAGGTCCTGACCCTATTATTATTACATTATGTATTTTAGTCATATTATTTATATTTAAATTATATATATATAATAAAATTTATTATATAATAGTTATTAAAATATGTTTTTATAATATTAAATTAATTTTTATTTAAATATTAATCATGTTAGATATAAAATTATTATTAGGTAATATTTCATTTTATATAGATAAAATTAAAATTAGAGACAAAAATTTTAACTATAAAAATTTATTTAAAATATATTTTATCTATAAAAATTTTTTATATAGATTACAATTAATGAGAAATAAGCGTAATTTTTTTTCTAAAAAAATTTTAATTTATAAAAATAATTTAATACATATTAAATATTTAAAATATTTTGTAAAATTAATAAATTTTAATATTTCTTTTTTAAAAAAAAAAATTAATATATTTAATTCTATATTAAATAATATATTGTTATATATACCTAATATACCTGATAATGATGTTCCTAAAGGAACTAGTGATCATGATAATAAAATTATTTATAAATGAGGTAATATTAAAAAATATTCATATAAAATTATAGATCATATTAATTTTGGTATTTTAAGTAAAAATATAGATTTCACTACTTCAACTATAATTAGTGGATCTTCTTTTGTAATTATGAAAAATGATATTGCTCTTTTATATAGAGCTATATCTCAATTTATGTTAAATACTCATATAAAATCTAATTATTCTGAAATTTATGTTCCTTATATAGTAAATGATTTTTGTTTATATGGTACAGGTCAATTACCTAAATTTAAAAAAGATATATTTTATATATTTAATAATAATGATAAAAAATTAGCTTTAATTCCTACTTCAGAAGTATCTTTAATTAATTTATATAGAGATAAAATTTTAAAAGAAAAAAAATTACCTATTAAATTAGTTTCTAATACTCCATGTTTTAGAAATGAATCTAAATCTTATGGTAAAAATAATAGAGGATTAATAAGACTAAATCAATTTGATAAAGTTGAATTAATACAAATTGTTAAACCTCAATTTTCTAATTTAGTTTTGGAAAATCTTACTTTAGATGCAGAAAAAATATTAAGAAAATTAGAATTACCTTATCGTAAAGTTTTATTATGTATAGGGTCTATGGGTTTTAGTTCATCAAAAACTTATGATTTAGAATTATGATCTCCTATAACTAACTCTTATATAGAGGTATCTTCATGTTCTAATACTTTAGATTTTCAGTCTCGTAGAATAAATTTACGTTATAAGGATATTAATTTAAATAAGAATATATTTTTACATATTTTAAATGGATCAGGTTTAGCAATAGGTAGAGTTTTAGTGGGTATAATAGAAAATTGCCAAATTAAAACAGGTGTAGTAAAAATACCAAAAGTTTTAATAAAATATATGAATAAAAAAAAATATATTAAATGTATATAATAAAAATATAATAATATACTATAAATATATTATGAATATTATATATCAAAAATTTTCTATTGCACCTATGCTGGGTTATACTGATAAATATTGTCGTTATTTATATAGTTTATTTACTAAATATATTAATTTATATACTGGCATGATACATAGTTCTTCTTTTTTAAATAGATATAAAAAAAATAATTTATCATTTAATTTAATTAGAACACATAATGTAGCTATTCAGTTTACTGGAAATAATTTGAATGAATTATTTTTATCAGCTAAAATAGCTAAAAAATTAAAATTTACTGAAATAAATTTTAATATAGGTTGTCCTTCTTTAAAAGCTAAAAAAGGTAACTTTGGTTTTTTTTTATCTAGAAATATTAAAAAAGTTATTGATTGTATTAATAGTATAATAGATGGATATCCAGAAGCTATTTTTTCTTTAAAATTACGAATTAATCAATCATATTCGTATAATATGTTATTAGATTATATAGGAAATATATCTTATTTTACTAATTGTAGAATTTTTATTATTCATGCTAGAAGCATATTAAATAGCAATTATTCAACTAAATTGAATTTAACAATACCTCAGATTAATTATAATATTATATATAAATTAAAAAAAAAATTATATAATTTATTTATTGTAATTAACGGTGAAATTAAAAATATTTATGAAATTCATAATCATTTAAAATATGTAGATGGTGTAATGTTAGGTAGGTATATATATAAAAATCCTTTATTGTTATTAGATATTAATGATTATGTAGTTAATAAATATAAAAAAATTAATGTAAATAAATTATTTATTAATAATAAAGTAAATTATAAAGTAAGGAAGGTATTATTATATATTTATATTTATATAAATGAACAAATTAAAAGAAATAAAAAAATTAGTAAATTTATTAAACATTTATTAAATATTTTTTATAAAATTAAAAATGCTTATTTGTTTCGTATAAAAATTATTAAATCTTTATCTATATTTGATAAATTTAATTGTTATTATGATTTTGAAAAATTTTTATTTAATTAAAATATTATTTAATTTATTAATCAATTTTTTACTACATTTATAATATATTATATTTTTATATATATTTTTATTTTTTTTGAATTTTAAATTATTTTTAATTTTTTTTTTATAAGATTTTAAATAACCTAAATTAACAATTTTAATTTTTTTATTTTTTTTTAGTTTAAAACCGATAAATTTAATTAAATATTTTACGATATTAATAATATTTATTTTAGATATATTATATTTTTTTTTTTTTTCATAGATTTTTTTAATTAAAAAAGATAAATTAATCATATTTATTTTTTGCTATTTTAAAAGCTTCTACCATGCTGTTAAAAAGATTATTTTCTTTATTTATATTTTTATTTTTATTTTTTTTATTTATATAAATATTTAAAAATATATTTCTATTTTTTTTATCTATATTAATTATTTTAGTTTTTATAAAATCATTTATTTTTTTTTTATTAAATATTTTTTTATATTTTTTATTATTTTTATCTTTTAAATCTATTTTACCTTCTATGCCATCATGGAATTCTACTAATATATTATCGTTATTTATATTAATTATTTTAGAGTTAATTATATTTTTATTTTTATCTAATTTTATATATTTATTAAAAGGATCTTTTTTAAGATTTTTTAAACTTAATAAAATTTTTTCTTTTTCAATATCTATTTTAATAATAGATGTATTAATTATATCTCCTATTTTATATTTTTTTTTAATACTTTCTATATCTTTTTTGATTCATGATATATCAGATATATTTATTCATCCATTAATATTTTTTTTTAAATATAAAAGTATTCCAAAATCTGTTATAGATTTTATTTTTCCTTTAATTTGATCTCCTATTTTATATTTTTTAGAAAATTTAATTCATGGATTAGGTAAACATTGTTTAATTCCCAAAGATATTCTTCTTTTAATTTGATCTATATTTAATATTATTGCTTCTGTTTTTTCTCCTATTTTAAAAAGTTTAAAAGGATTTATATTTTTATTTTTTCAATTCATTTCTGAAATATGTACTAATCCTTCTATACCTTCTTTAATTTCTATAAAACATCCATAATCTGTAATATTAGTTATAATTCCTTTAATTTTACTATTAACAGGATATTTTTCATTTATTAATGTTCATGGATCTTTAGTAAGTTGTTTGAGACCCAAGGATACTCTTTTATTTTTTTTATCAAATTTTATAACTTTAATTTTAATTTTATCTCCTATATTAATAATTTCACTAGGATGTTTTACTCTTTTTCATGCTAAATCAGTGATATGTAATAATCCATCTAATCCTCCTAAATCTATAAATGCTCCATAATCAGTTAAATTTTTTACTATTCCATATAAATTAATTCCTTCGTATATTTTTTTTAAAAGTTTTTCTTTTTCATAATTATTTTCACTTAATATTATAGCTTTTCTTGATAGAACTATATTATTTTTATTTTTATCTATTTTAATAATTTTAAATTCTAATTCTTTACCTTCTAATATTGATAAATCTTTTACAGGTTTAATATCTATTAATGATCCAGGTAAAAAAGCTTTAATTCCATTTATATTAACTGTAAGACCTCCTTTAACTTTTCCATTTATTATTCCTTTAATAGTAGATGATTTATTATAAGATTTTTCTATATTTATTCATGTTTCATATTTTTTAGCTTTTTCTCTGGATAGAATAGTTTCTCCTTCTTCACTTGCTATATTATCTACTAATAAATCTACTGTATCATTTATTTTAATATTAATTTCACCATTAGTATCTTTAAATTGTTCAATAGGTATGTATGATTCAGATTTTAAACCTGAATCTATAATAACCATATTATTTTTTATATCTATAATTTTACCTTTAATTATTGATCCTTTAAAAGTTTTAGTTTTTTTAATAGATTTTTTGAATAATTTACTAAATAATTTAGTCATATTTTTTTGATATTAATATTATTTTTTTTTTAAAATGATAAATCATCAAAATCTATAGATAATTCTTCATCTTTATTTGATTTATCAATATTATTATTTTTTTTTTTATTATTTTTGTTATCTATATTAATATTGTTTAAGTTTTTATTACCCAACATTTGCATAGTTCCATTTATATTTACAATTATTTCGGTAGTATATCTTTCTATTCCTTTTTTATCTTTTCATTTTCTTGTTTGCAATGATCCTTCTATATACACTTGAGAGCCTTTATTTAAATATTTTGCAGATATTTCGGCTAATTTTCCAAATGTAATTATTTTATGTCATTCTGTTTTTTCTTTATTTTCTCCAGTTTTTTTATCTTTTCAAGTTTCAGATGTAGCAATACTAAAATTACTAATTGTATTTCCATTAGAAGTATATCTAATTTCAGGTTTTTGACCCAAATATCCTATTAATATTACTTTGTTTATACCTTTACTAGTCATATTATAAATTTAATCTAAATATTTATTATATTTTTAATTATAATGTATATAAATATAAAAATATATATATATAGATAATTTTATTTAATATTTATTATTAGTATAATTATCAAATCTTGATATTTTACCGTCAAATAAAAGATTAATAGTTCCTGTAGGACCATTTCTTTGTTTACTAATTATTATTTCAGCTATTCCTTTCATATTAGAATTGTTATAATATAATTCATCTCTATATATAAAAATTATAAGATCTGCATCTTGTTCAATAGATCCAGATTCTCTTAAATCGGAATTAACTGGTCTTTTGTCTATTCTTTGTTCAGATAATCTGTTTAATTGTGATAAAGCTATTATAGGTATTTTAAGTTCTTTAGCTAAAAGTTTAAGTGACCTAGAAATATCTGCTATTTCTAAAGCTCTATTTTCTAAGTAATTTGATGATTTCATTAATTGCAAATAATCTATCATTACTAGACTTAATCCTTTATTTTCTCTATATATTTTTCTGGTTTTAGATCTTATATCAGACGGAGTTAATGTGCATGAATCGTCTATAAAAATATTTTTTTTTTTCTCTAATATTTTAATAATATTAGAAATATTGTTTCAATTATTATAGGTTAATTTACCTGTTTTAATTTTATTTTGTTCTATTCTAGTTAGAGATGAAATTATTTTAGTAATAATTTGTTCGGATGACATTTCTAAACTGAATATTAATATAGGTTTTTTTTCTATTATAGATATATATTCGCATATATTAATGGCTAATGTGGTTTTACCCATTGATGGTCTTCCTGCTATAATTATTAAGTCTGATTTTTGTAAACCAAATGTTTTTTTATTTAAATCTATATATCCTGTATCTAAACCAGTTATATTTAAATTTGGTTTTTTATATATTTTTTTAATTTTTTTTTTAGTTTTTTTAATTAAAAAATTTATATTTTTAGGATTATTATCAGACAAAAAATTTTTAATTGATAATTTTAATATTTTAGATTCTGCTATTTCTATTATATCCTTACTATTTTTATTTTTAGGATTAAAACTATTTTTTATAATTTCATTTGCTATATTTATAATTTCTCTTAATATAGATTTTTCTTTTATTATTTCTGCATAATATTTAATATTATTTAAATTATTAATATTTTGTGAAATTTCAACTAAATAATTAAAACCTCCTATTTTATTTATTATTTGATTTTTTTCTAAAGATTCTGATAAACTTATTAGATCTATAGGTTTATATGAATTTGTTAATATTTCCATTTCTTTAAAAATTACTTGATTGGATTTATTAAAAAAATCTTTATAATTAATAATTTCTTGTATTTTATCTCATTTTTTATTATTTAACATTAATCCACCTAAAACTGACTGCTCAGCTTCTATAGAATATGGAATAATATTAATATTATTAGATGTTTTATTCATATTTTTAAAAATTATTTTTTTATAAAATTTTTGATTTATATATAAATATATAAATATTTTTTTTAAAAAAATTTATTTTTTTTTGTTTTTGAATAAATATAATTTATTATTTCCTATATTTTTTTTTTTATATATTATTCATTTTTTAGGTATTTTAATTTTCTTATTTTTTTTATAAGTTTGTATATATATTAATCCTTTATATTTTATATAAGATTTTTTTTTAATAATTTCAATAGATTTATTTAAAATATTTATATTATTATAGGGTGCATCTAAAAAAATTAAATCAAATTGTTTTTTAATATTATTTTTTAATCATGTTAGTGAATTAATATTTATTAATTTATAATTCAAACATGAAATTTTTTTTAGATTTTTTTTAATTGTTTTATATATTTTATAATTTTTTTCTAAAATAAATACAAATTTAGCTTTATTAGATAAAGATTCTATACTTAATATACCAGTTCCACCAAAACATTCTAAACATATTTTATTATTTATAAATGTTTTTAATCATTCAAATAATATTTTTCTAATTTTAGTTAAAGTGGGTTTAAGATTTTTATTATTAATTGTATTTATTTTTGTTCCTTTTCATATTCCTGAAATAATTTTTATATTTTTTTTATTCATTAAAATTTTTGTTATAAATATATTAAATATTAATTGTATTATTTGTATTTATTATATTATTATATATATATAATGATTAATATTATTTTTTCCAATAAATATAATACTAATAATTTAGATTATTACATATATATGGTAAATTCTTTACCTATTCTTTCTTTGAAGAAAGAACATAAATTAATTACTAGATTTTATTATTGTGGTGATTTAGAATCTGCTAAAAAATTAATTTTGTTAAATTTAAGATTTGTAATTTATATAACTAAAAATTATTCTGGATATGGTTTATCTCAATTAGATTTAATACAAGAAGGTAATATAGGTTTAATGAAAGCTATTAATAGGTTTAATCCATTTTTTGGTGTAAGATTAATATCTTTTGCTATTCATTTAATTAAATCAGAAATATATAATTATATATTAAACAATTGAAAAATAGTAAAAATTGCTACTACTAAATCTAAAAGAAAACTATTTTTTAATTTACGTAAAGTAAAGAAAAAAATTGGTTGATTTAATAGTAAGGAAATTAAAAATATTTCTCATAAATTAGGTGTAACTAAAAAAGATGTTATAGAAATGGAATCAAGAATATTTACAAAAGATTTAAAAATAGATATTTCTAAAGATAATAATTTTAAAAATAAAGATATATTTTATTTAGATTTTTTAGATGACAAATATTCTGATTTTGCTAGTAATTTAGAAGAAAAAAATTGAAATGAATATATTTTAAATAAATTAAAATTTTCTTTAAATTTATTGGATAAAAGAAGTAAATTTATAATTATTTCTAGATGATTAAATAAAAACAATAGAAAAAAAATAACTTTAAGAAAATTAGCTAAATATTTTAATGTTTCAGCTGAAAGAATTCGTCAAATAGAACAAAATGCAATTAAAAAATTAAAAGTATTATTACAAAAATAATATTTTAAAATTATATTAATAATTATTTAAATTAATAAATAGGTTGAGTGTGACTACAATATTAAGTGTGAGAAGAAATAATTTAGTAGTAATGGGTGGTGATGGTCAAGCTACTTTTGGTAGTACAATATTAAAAAGTAATGTCAGAAAAGTACGTAAACTGTATTTTAATAAAATTTTAGTTGGATTTGCTGGGGGTACTGCTGACGCTTTTACTTTATTTGAATGTTTTGAAAAAAAATTAGAGATATTTCAAGGTCATGTAATAAAATCTGCTGTAGAATTAGCTAAAGATTGAAGAACTGATCGTAATTTAAGAAAATTGGAAGCATTATTAGCTATTACTGATATTAAATATTCTTTGATAATTACTGGTAATGGTGATATTATTCAACCTGAAAATAATATTATTGCTATTGGTAGTGGAGGATCATATGCTTTAGCATCTGCTAGATCTTTATTAGAAAACACTGATTTTAATGCTCGTGTTATAGTAGAAAAATCTTTATCTATATCTGCTGATATATGTTTATATACTAATCATTTTTTTACAATTAAAGAATTATATTATTAATTTTTTTATATGGTATATAGTAATATGTATAATGAAATGACTCCTAAAGAAATTGTTAATGAATTAAATAAATTTATTATTGGTCAAGATAGTGCTAAAAAAGCTGTTGCTATTGCATTAAGAAATAGATGACGTAGAATACAATTAAATGAAGAAATACGTAATGAAATTACTCCTAAAAATATTTTGATGATAGGACCTACAGGTGTTGGAAAAACAGAAATAGCTCGTCGTTTAGCTAAATTAAGTAATTCTCCTTTTATAAAAGTTGAAGCTACTAAATTTACTGAAGTTGGTTATGTAGGTAAAGAAGTAGATTCTATTATTAGAGATTTAGTAGATTGTGCTATAAAAATGATTAAAAATCAAACTATAAAAGTTAATATATTAAAAGCAAAAAAGATTACAGAAAAACGTATATTAAATATTTTATTAAATGATATAAAAAAATCAAATAAAAGTAATAGTGAAAAAGATATATATAATAAAGATATTATTTTATCTAAATTAAGAAAAGGTGATTTAGATAATAAGGAAATAGAAATTAATATTAATGAGTCTTCTTTAGGTATTGAAATTATGTCACCTCCTGGTATGGAGGAAATGACTAATCAATTACAATCTATTTTTCGTAATTTAAGTAATAAAAAGAAAAAAATACGTAAATTAAAAATTAAAGATGCTATTAATTTATTAGTTGATGAAGAATCTAATAGATTAATTAATTTTAATGATATTAAAAGAAAAGCTATAGATTTAGTTGAACAACAAGGAATAGTTTTTATAGATGAAATAGATAAAATTTGTAAAAGAGGAGAATTTACTGACACTGGTGTATCAAGAGAAGGTGTGCAAAGAGATCTTTTACCTTTGGTTGAGGGTTGTACTGTTTCTACTAAATATGGTGTAGTAAGAACTGATTATATTTTATTTATTGCATCTGGTTCTTTTCAATTTTGTAGCCCTTCTGATTTAATTCCTGAATTACAGGGTAGATTACCTATTAAAGTAGAATTAAAAGCATTAACTACTAAAGATTTTGAAAGAATATTAATTGAACCCAATATTTCTATAACTTTTCAATATAAAAAATTATTAGAAGTAGAAGGGATAGAAATAATTTTTACTAATGATGGAGTTAAATGTTTGGCGGATATTTCTTGAAAAATCAATGAAAATACTGAAAATATAGGTGCTAGAAGATTACATACTGTTTTAGAAAAATTAATGGAAGATATTTCATATAATGTTAATGATTATAAAAATAAATCCATTTTAATAGATGTAAAATATGTAAAATCAAAATTAAATAATTTAATAATTAATGAAGATTTAAGTAAATTTATATTATAATTTATTAAAATAATTTTTAATATATTTTTTTTTTTAAAAAAACAATTAATATAAAATATATATATATTATATACTAATATGAATTAATTATTTATATATTGATTATTATTTATAATTTTAATGAAAAAAAAAAAATGAGATAGAAATTTAGCTATTTATATAGCTAAAAGACAAGGAATTAGTTTAAATATATATCATTGAAGAATAATTTTTTATTATAGATCTTTTTATTTTAAATATAATATTTTACCTAATACAAGAAATTTATTAAATTATTTGAATAATAAATTTAAAACAAATTGTGATAGTATATTTTTATTTAAATTATTTCCTAAAGGTTTTAATAAGCAAATTATTAAAATTACTTGTTTGCCAGATAATATACAGTGTTTTTAGTCTTAATATAATTAAAATATAATTTTAAAAGAAATTAATATGAAAAAAGAAATTCATCCTAAAATATTTTTATTAAAAGTAGTTTGTTCATGTGGTAATATAATTTATATAAATACTACTTTGAAAAATAATTTATTAATAGATATATGTTATAAATGTCATTCATTTTATACAGGAAAACAAAAGTTTTCTAATAAAAAAGGTAGAATAGAAAATTTAAAGAAAAGATTTAATAAAATTAATTATAAATAATATCAATAATTTATTAATTAATAATTATATTAACACCTAAATTTTTAAATTTTTCAATTATATTTTCATAACCTCTATATATATAGTATATGGATTTTATTTCAGTTTTTCCATATGCTATACATCCTGCTAATAATAATGTTGCAGCATTTCTTAAATCTGTAGATCTAATTATATTAGATTTAATTTTTTTAACTCCTTCACATATAATAATATTTTTTTTATTATAAATTTTAGTACCCATTTTATTTAATTGATATATATGATCTAATCTTTTTTTAAATACATTTTCTATAATATAACTTTTACCTAATGATAATGCATTTAATAAAGTAAATTGAGGTTGTAGATCTGTAGGGAAACCCGGATATGGATTGGTAATAATATTAACTGGTTTAATTTTTATATTTTTTACATTAATTGTTATAAAATCTTTTTTAATTATTAATTTAGCCCCTGTTAATATTATTTTTTTTAATATATTATATAATATATTGGGATTAATATTATAACAAGTTATTTTACTTTTACATAATATAGCTCCTATTAAGTAAGTTCCTGTTTCTATTCTATCTGATATTATTGTATAATTTGTAGAAAATAATTTTTTTACTCCTTTAATTAAAAGTATATTATTATTTTTAATATTTATTTTAGATCCTATTTTTATTAAAAAATTTATTGTATCTATTACTTCAGGTTCTTTAGCATAATTTTTTATTATTGTAATACCAGGAATTAATATTGATCCCAATATAGCAGTTATAGTGGCTCCTACACTAATTTTTTTAAAAGTAATAATATTGTTTTTAATTTTATTTTTTACTTTACCTAATATAATATTTTTTTTAATATTTATTTTAATTCCTAAACATTTTAATGCATATATATGCATATCTATAGGTCTATGTCCTATTTTACATCCACCAGGTATGTTTAATTTTATTTTTTTAAATCTTATTAATATAGGAGATAATAATCATATAGATGCTCTGATTTTTTTAATTAAATTAAATGTTAAATTATTATTATTTATATATTTAGCATTTATTATTATAGAATTTTTTTCTTGTATAATTTTAACCCCTATTTTTTTAAATATTTTAATAGTTATATATATATCTTTTAATAAAGGTATATTGTTAATTTTTACTTCTTCATTATTTAATAAACAACTAAATAAAATAGGTAAAGCAGAATTTTTAGATCCAGATATTTTAATATCTCCATTTAATTTATTAGGTCCATATATTATAAATTTTTTGTTTTTCATTTTTAATTTAAATTTAAATTAATTTATAATTTTTTATATTTAATATACTAATTTAATATTAATATTTTTTTAAAAAAATTAATTAAATTTATATTTTAGTTTTTAGAGTATTTTAAAATTTAATTATTTATTTTTTAAATATTTATTTTTTTTTAAAAATATATTTATTATAATAATAATAAATTATTATATAATTAATATATATTTTACATCATATATAATGTATTATTTATTATTTAAAAGATATTAATATTTAATTTCAAAATTTAATATATTTAACGTTTTAATGAAATAAATAAATATGAATAATAAATATTTTCCACCTTTTTTAAATAATATATTAAATTTTTTAAATTTTAAAAAGCATGGTGTTTATTTAGATTGTACTTTTGGGGGCGGTCAACATTCTTTGAAAATTTTAAAAAATTTGGATTTTAATGGTAAATTATATTCTTTTGATTGTGATATTTTTGCTATTAATTTAGGTAAAAAAAATATAAAAGATTGTCGTTTTAATTTAATTCATGATAATTTTGTTAATATAGAATATTATATTAAAAAATTTAATTTGATAAATAAAATTGATGGAATAATTTATGATTTAGGTATGTCTTCAATACAATTAGATAATTCTAAAAGAGGATTTTCTTTTTTACATAATGGACCTTTAGATATGAGAATGAATCAAAATTTAGGTATACCTTTGAATAAATGAATTAATAAAGCTAAAAAAAAAAAAATTTATAAAATTGTTAAAAAATATAGTCAAGATAAATTTTCTAAAAGAATTACTAATGAAATTATTAATTTTAGAAAAAAAAAAAAAATAAAAACTACTTATGATTTATCTAATATAATTGATAAAGTAGTTTATAAATATAAAAATTTTAAAACTAAAGCTAGAATATTTCAAGCATTTAGAATTTATATAAATAATGAATTAAATTTTTTAAAAAAAAGTTTAAATATTGCATATAAATTTCTTTCTTCTAAAGGAAGATTAGTTGTAATAAGTTTTCATTCTTTAGAAGATAGAATTGTTAAAAAATTTATTAAAAAAAAATCTGATATTAATTATAAATTATTAAAAGATATTCCTTTAACTTTTAATGAAATTAAAAAAAATAATTTTATTAAAATGATTAATTTGGGTAAATTTAAACCTTCTAGAAAAGAAATTTTATTAAATTCTAGAATTAGAAGTGCTATTTTAAGAGTAGCAGAGAAAATATAATTTATTGAGGTTTATTTGAAAAAATATATTTTAAATAAAATTTTATTAAAATATTTAAATATTGATAATGTACCTAATATATATATATATGGACTACAATGTGATAGTCGTTTAATTAAAAAAGGAGATTTATTTATAGCTGTAAAAGGTTATAATTTTAATGGTAGAGATTTTATTAATGATGCTTTATTAAAAGGTGCAGTATCAATTTTAACATATTCTAATTTAAATAAAAATTATTATATCTATAATATTAAATATAATATCTTTATATTTTATATTGTAGATTTAAATTTACTTTTATCTAATATAGCTTCTAAATTTTATAATTATCCTAGTAAAAAAATGTTATTAATAGGGGTTACAGGAACTAATGGTAAAACTACAGTGGTAAATTTAATTTCTTATTGAGTTAATTTATTAGGATATAAAAGTGCTATATTAAGTACTATAGGTAATGGTTTTTATGGTAATTTAATTCCTTCATTAAATACTACTGATTCAGCAATTAATATTCAATTTTTATTAAATTTTTTTTTAAAAAAAAAGTCTAAATTAGTTTCTTTAGAAGTTTCTTCGCATGCATTAGTTCAAAATCGTGTTAATTCATTAAATTTTTCTTGTGCAGTTTTTACAAATTTAACTTTAGATCATTTAGATTATCATAAAAATTTTAGAAGGTATGAGTTAGCTAAATGAAAACTTTTTTCTGAATTTAATATTAAGAATTTAATATTAAATATAGATGATCCTACAGGTTTTAAATGATTTAAAATTCTTCCTAAAGAATATACAATTCCAATTTCTTTTAATAATAAAAATATTATTTATTTTAATAAAAGATGATTGTTAATAAAAAAAGTTATTAGTTATGGTTTTATAAAAAATATTTATTTTAGTTCATCTTGGGGAAATAATATATTAAAAGTTTTTATTTTAGGTGATTTTAATATAATTAATATTATATTAAGTTTTGTTTCTTTATTATCATTAAATTTTAATATGTTAGATTTAATTTATTATAGTAAATATTTAATTTTACCTAATGGTCGTATGGAATTATTTAATTCAAGTAATAAACCTTTATTTATTATTGATTATGCTCATACTCCAGATGCTTTTAAAAAAATTTTATTAGAGTCTAGAAAATATTGTTTAGGAAAATTATGATGTATTTTTGGATGCACTGGTAATAGGGATAAAAATAAAAGATCTTTAATGGGTTACTTGGCTAAAAAATATTCTGATTTTGTAATAATTACTAATGATGATTTATATTCTGAAAATGAAGATATAATAGTTAATGATATTAAATCAGGTATAAATAATTTTAAAAATGTATATATAATATTAAATCGTATATTTGCTATTAAATTTTGTTTTAATAGTGCTAATTATAATGATGTAATATTAATATTAGGTAAAGGTCATGAAAATTTTCATGTTTTAAAAAATGGTAAAATAAAATATTCTGATAGATATATAGCAAAAAAATTGTTAGGTAATTTAAAATGAAATATTTAGATTTATTAACTATATCTAGAATTATAAATGGTGTATTATTTGGAAATAATATATATATATATAATATTTCTATAGATACTCGTGATTTAAAAATTAGAAATTCTTTATTTATATTTATTAAAGGAAATTATAAAGAAGATTTTTTATGTTTTAATGCAATTAAAAATGGCGCTTTAGCTTTGTTAATTAATAATTTTAATAAAAATTATAATGTACCTCAAATAATAGTTAAAGATACTAAATTATCTTTAGGATTAATTTGTAAATGATTAAGAAAAAAAAGTATTGCTAAAGTAATTTCTATAACTGGTAGTACTGGTAAGACATCAGTAAAAGAAATTATTTCTAATATTTTAATTCAATCAGGTAGAACTTTATTTAATTATTATAATTTTAATAATGATTTAGGTGTACCTATTACTTTATTAAATTTACAATATAATAAATATAAATATATTGTTTTAGAGTTGGGTAGTAATAAATTAGGAGATATAGATTATTTATCTAATATAGTTTCACCTAATATATCTTGTATTACTAATATATCTATTTCTCATTTAAAAGGTTTTAAAAAATTTATAAATATTATTATAGATAAAGGTAAAATATTTAAGTATTTATCTAATAATGGTTATGCTTTTATAAATATTAATCATAATTATATTAATTATTGATATAAATATTTATTAAATAAAAAAATAATTTTTTATTCTTTATTTAAATGTTTTTATACTAATGTTTATATTACTAATATAAATATTGATATTTATGGTAGTAATTTTATTTTACATACATATTATGGTAGTATAAATATATTTTTAAAATTATTAGGTATACATAATATTATAAATTCTATATTATCAATTAGTTTGTCTTTATTATTGGGTATTTCTTTGAAAGATATTAAAGTAGGTTTAGAAAGTTGTTTGCCTATTAAAGGTAGATTATATCCTATATATTTTAAAAATAAAAAAATTATATTAGATGATTCATATAATTGTAATCCTAGATCTTTATATTATAGTTTATTATTTTTAAGTCAATGTAATGGGTATAAATTATTAATTATTAGTGATATGTCTGAATTAAGTTATATGTCAGAATTTTATCATAAATATATTGGTTTATTGATTAAAAATTTTTTTAAAATTAATAAAGTTTTAAGTATAGGAAAATATAGTTATTTAATTAGTAAATATAGTTTAATAGGTGAACATTTTAATAATTTAAATAGTTTATTATTAAGATTTAAATATATATTTAAAATAGTTGATAATTTAATAGTTTTAATTAAAGGTTCTCGTATTTTTAATATGGATAAAATTATTAATTTTATGTAATTTTTTGTTTAATTACTTTTTTATTTTATGATTATTAATTTTTATATAAATTATATTTTATTACCTTTGGGTATATCTTTTATAGTTTGTATGTTTTTAAATAATTTTTTAATATTTTATTTAAATAAATATAAAGTTTATCAAAATAAACGTCTTTATGGACCTGAAAATCAAAAGTATAAAAAGAAAATTCCTACTATGGGAGGTGGGTTAATTTTATTATTTTTTATATTTTTTTTAATTTATTATATTATTAATGAAGTTATTAATATATATATATTAAATTTAATAATATTTGTAATATTAAATTGTTTATTAGGATTATTAGATGATTATATTAAATGTTATGTAAATAATTCAAATGGATTATCTATATTGAATAAATTTTTAATTCAATTTATTTTAAGTATAATTTTTGTATATTTTTTATATAGAAATTATTATAATTATTTAATAAATATAAATTTATATAATTTAAATTTTAATATTTTATATATTATATTATGATTTTTTTTATTGTTAGGTTTACCTAATTCTGTTAATATTACTGATGGTTTAGATGGTTTAGTAACATTTCCTTTAATTTTAAATTATTTGTTTTTATTAACTGTAAGTATTTATAATTTAGATAATAGTAGTGATAATAATTTAAATTTTATAAAATATTTAATTTTTATAATAAATATTATAATTGGTTATTTATTATCTTTTTTATATTATAATTTTTATCCAGCTAAATTTTTTTTAGGTGATACAGGTTCTTTATCATTAGGGTTTCTATTATGTATATTATATATATATTTAAAAAAAGAATTATTTATATTATTAAATGGTTTGGTATTTATTATAGAAATATTATCTGTAATTTTACAAATTATATATTTTAAATTATTTGGAAAAAAAATTTTTTTAATGTCTCCTATTCATCATCATTATGAATTAATGAATTATAAGGAAATAAATATAGTATTTTTTTTTTGAATAATATCTTTTGTTAGTTTTTTAATTTCTTTATTATTTTTTTTAAAATATTATGTATGTTTATAATAAAAAAAGAATATTAATTTTAGGTGCTGGTTTAACAGGTATATCATGTATTAATTATTTTATATCTTTAAATATTTATCCTAAATTAAATGATTCTAGAAATTTAAATAAAAATATAGTTCCTAAAGGAATAAATTTTTTTTTTGGTTATTTTAAAAAAGAATGAATATTAAATTCTGATTTAATTGTAGTTAGTCCTGGTATAGATTATAATCATCCTTATATTTTAAAAGCAAAAAAAAAAAATATTGAAATAATTAATGATATAGAATTGTTTTTTAGGCAAATTAAAAATCAATTGATTATTTGTGTTACAGGAACTAATGGTAAATCAACTGTAGTGAGTTTATTATTTAATATTTTTAGTTCTTATAATTTAAATGTATCTTTAGGAGGTAATATTGGTATACCAATATTAAATTTATTAAATAAAAAAAGTAGTATTTATATATTAGAACTTTCTAGTTTTCAATTAGAATATGTTTTTTCTTTAAAATCTTTTTGTTCGGTAATTTTAAATATTACCCCTGATCATTTAGATAGATATAAATATGGATTTTGTGATTATGTCTATAGTAAATTTAAAATTTTAAATAATTCTAAATATAATATAGTTAATTATAATGATAAAAAATTTTTATTAAAAAATTTTATTGAAGTTCCAGTTATTACTTTTGGTATAAATAAAGGAGATTATCATATTAATAATTATAATAATAAAAAATATTTAAGTTATTTAAATTTTAATTATATTAATATAGAAAAAATACATTTAAAAGGTATTTTTAATTATCTTAATATTTTAGTATGTATTTGTATTTCAAATTTATTTAAAATTCCTAAAAAAATAATTTTTAAAAATATCATGATTTTTAATGGTTTACCTCATAGATTTAATATTATATCTAAATATAAAGGTATAATATGTATAAATGATTCTAAATCTACTAATGTTGGTAGTACTATTTCAGCTTTATCTAATTTATTACATATTAAAGGAAAAATATGATTATTGTTAGGAGGTGATAGTAAAAATGTTAATTTTAAAAAATTTTTAAAACCATATTTATTATTGTATAATAATTTATTTATCTGTTGTTTTGGTAAAAGTAAAAATGAAATATATAATTTAATACCAAATATTTCTTTAAAGTTTGATTATTTATCTGATGCTGTGAAATATATTTTTTCAAAAGTTAAATGTAATGATGTTATATTATTATCACCAGCTTGTTCTAGTACAGATCAATATTTAAATTATCAAGAAAGGGGAAATGAATTTATATATTTGGTAAATAAATATAAATAATTTAAATGTACATAATAATATATTAATAATATGAAAATTAAAAAATTAATGATAATAACTGGAGGTACAGGAGGACATATTTTTCCTGGTTTAGTAATTGCTGAGTATTTTTTAAGTAATGGATGTGATGTTAAATGAATAGGTTCATCTAATAGGTTAGAATATATATTATTATCTAAATATAATATAAAAGTAGATTATTTAGATATACCTATATTAAATAATTTAAATTTTATTAAAAATATATTTAATATTATTAAAATTTTGTATATAATTTGTAAAAAAATTAAAAGTTGAAAACCAGATTTAGTTTTAGGATTTGGTGGTTATATTTCTTTTTATGGTATTTTATCATCTTGATTATGTAAAATACCTACTATGATTCATGAACAAAATTCTGTAGTGGGTTTATCTAATAAAATTTTATATTATATTTCTACCAAAGTAGTTCAAGCATTTCCTAATACATTTAATTCAAAAAGAGTAACTACTGTTGGTAATCCAATTAGAAGAAGTATATTATCTATAAAATCTCCTAATGAAAGATTTAAAAATAGAAATAGTTTTATAAGAGTTTTAATTTTGGGTGGTAGTCAAGGTTCTAATATTATTAATAATATTATATTTAAAATAGTTAAATTATTTAAAAAAAAAAAATTTTCATTTTTACACCAAATAGGTATAAAAAATTATAATAATTATATTAATTATAAGAAAAAATATAATTTAAATAATTATATATGTATATCTTTTATTAATAATATTAAAAGAGCTTATATTTGGGCGGATTTAATAATTAGTAGATCTGGAGCGTTAACTATAAGTGAAATAAGCACAATAGGATTAGCATCTATTTTAATACCTTATTTAAGTAAAGATAATCATCAATATTTTAATGCAAAGTATTTAGCTAATAAGAATGCCGCCATTATAATAGATGAAAAAAAATTAAATTATATTAGATTATCAAAAACTATATTATCTTTAAATAGAAAAAAATTACTTTATATGTCTAATATGGCTTTTTTAAATAGAATTAATAATTCTAATGATAAATTTATTAATGAAATATATAAAATTTAATTTTAAAAATAATTTATGAGATTAAATAAGTGAAAAAGAGAAATTTATTTTTTAATATTAATAAAAGAAAGTTTACAATACATTTTATAGGTATAGGGGGTAATGGAATGTCTTCTATAGCTGAATATATGTTTTTATCAGGATATAAAATTACTGGATCTGATATAAATTTTAATAATAGAGTTAATTATTTGTCTTCATTAGGTATTAAAATTTTTAATTATCATTCTTTTAAAAATGTAATAAATGTAGATTTAGTAGTATATTCTTCTGCTATAAATAATTTAAATTGTGAAATAATTTATTCTAAAATTCATGGTATTCCTATTATTTCTAGAATAGAAATGTTGTATGAATTGACTAAAAATTACAATATTATTACTGTAATAGGTAGTCATGGTAAAACAACTACTACTGCATTAATATTTGATTTATTATTATATAATAATATACAAATAAATTGTATTAATGGTGGAAATATTAAATCAATTAATTCTTATATTTATTTAAATGATAGTAATTTATTTTTATTGGAATTAGATGAAAGTGATAAAAAATTTTTATTTATTAAACCGGTTATAGTAGTATTAACAAATATAGATAATGATCATTTAAATAATTATAACAATAATATTAATAATTTAATTAATTATTTTATTAAATATCTTAATAGAATTCCATTTTATGGTTATATAATCGCTTGTATTGATAACTATTATGTAAGAAGAATATTAAATAATAATATATTTAAATGTAATATTATTACTTATGGTTTTAATTTTAATTCTAGTTTTAAAATTATTGATTATAAAATTAAAGATAATAAAAGTCATTTTATTTTATTAAATAAAAATAAGAAAAATGAATTAAATACTAATATGTTTGGAAAGCATAATATATTAAATATAGTATCTTCAATTTCTTTATTATCTATATTTTTAAAAAATATAGATTTTATTAATATACAAAAATTTTTATATATTTTTAAAGGTATTGATAGAAGATCGGAAATATTAGGTGAATTTTCTTTTAATTTTAAAAATTATATATTTAATAATATTTTATTTATATTAGATTACGGTCATCATCCTACTGAAATTAAATATACTATTAATGGTATAAATAAATTATGACCTAATAGAAGAATTATTATGATTTTTCAACCTCATAGATTTAGTAGGACTAAATTTCTTATGTATCAATTTATAAAAGTTTTATCTAATTTAGATATTATATTATTATTAAATATATATTCTGCTAATGAAATAAGTAATATTAATATTAGTAGTAATTTATTGTTAAATAATTTATATGATATTTATAATTATAAAAATTGTATTTTAATTAATAATGAAAAAAAAATTGATTATTTTATTTTAAAAATAATTAAAAATAATGATATTTTATTATTTCAAGGAGCAGGAAATATAAATATTTATTTATTGAATTTTATTTATAAATATATTAAATATTAATAATAATTATGAATATAAAAAATGTTGCTATTTTTTTTGGTGGTAATTCTGATGAAAAAAATATATCTATTAATTCAGGTTTTAATGTATATAAAGTTTTATTGAAACATAATATAAATGTATATCCTATTAATATAAAATATTTTTCTTTAGAATATTTTTTTAAAAAAAAAATTGATAAAGTTTTTATATTATTACATGGTAAAATAGGAGAAGATGGTATTATACAAGGATTTTTGGATTTTTTAAATATTCCTTATACAGGAAGTAAGATTTTTGCTTCTTCTTTATCAATAAATAAATTTAAAACAAAAATTTTTTTAAAAAATTTTAATTTTAATTTATTACCAGATTTATTATTAAAAAAAAAAAATTTATTTAAAGAAAAAAAATTATTTAAATTATTTAATGATATTATTGATAAATTAAATTTACCTTTTATTATTAAACCCAACGATAACGGTTCTAGTATAGGTTTGAAATTAATTAAAAATTTTTTAGATTTTAAAATATATTTTAAAAATTTACAAATAAATAATATTGATTATATTGTAGAAAAGTATATTATAGGTAGAGAATGTACAGTTTGTGTGTTAGATGGAAAGGTATTATGTCCTATAGAAATTATTTATAAAAATAAATTATTTAATTATAATGAAAAATATAAATTTAAAAATAAAAAATATTTAGAAATTAAGAATAAAAATATTAAAAATAAATTAATATTTTTATCTAGTTTAATTTGAAATAATTTATCTTGTAAAGGATGTATTAGAATAGATTATATTATAGATAAATATAATAATATTTGATTTTTAGAAATTAATACTATTCCTGGTATGACTAATAAAAGTTTAGTATCAATTTGTGCATCTTTTTCTAATATTAGCTATGATAATTTAATTTTAAGAATATTAAATAGTTAATTTTTTTTTTATTTAATATAAATTTTTAAATATTTAATTTTAATTTTTTTAATTTTTTTAATTATTTTTTTTTTTTTTTTAATTAAAAAATGTTTATATTTTTTTTGTTTTGTTTTTATATATAAAGTATGTTTATTAATATTAATAATTTCATATGTACAATTTTTTTTTTTAGGTATTATTTTAGTAATATATATATTAATTTTATTTATTAATTTACTTTTAAAAATTATATTATGTAATATATTATTATTATTTATAATATTTAATAGTAATTTAGGTTTTTTTTTTTTCATTAATATATAATATTATATAAATAGTATTTATATAATAATATTTCTTATAATTTTTTATTATTTCAATGTATTTATTATGTTAATTAAATTATTTTCTTATTTTTTTGGTGATAAAAATAAAAAAAAAATTTCTAATTATTATAAAATAGTTGATAAAATTAATATTTTAGAAAAAAAATTTTCAAGATTAAGTGATAATGAAATTAAAAATAATACTTTCTATTTTAGAAAAAAACTTAGTTTAAATAAATATTCTTTAAATTTATTAACTAAAATATTTTCTAATATTCGCGAAGCTATTAAAAGAATTTTAGGAATTAGATTATTTGATGTTCAATTATTAGGCGCTTTATCTTTATATGATGGTAATATAATAGAAATGAAAACTGGAGAAGGTAAAACCATTACTTGTCTTTTACCTGCTTATTTTTATTCTTTATTAAATAAAAGTGTTCATATAGTTACTGTAAATAGTTATTTAGCTAAAAGAGATTATTTGGATAACAAGGATGTTTTAAATTTTTTAGGTATAACTGTAGGATTAAATTTATCTGGTATGTCAATATTAGAGAAAAAAAAAGCTTATTTATCTGATATTACATATGGAACTAATAATGAATTTGGTTTTGATTATTTAAAAGATAATATGGTTTTATGTAAAAATGAAAAAGTTCAATTAAAAGGATTATATTATGTAATTTTGGATGAAGTTGATTCAATTTTAATAGATGAAGCTAGAACTCCTTTAATAATATCTGAACCAAATTTAGAAATTAATAATATATATAATGATATTAATAAAATAGTTTTAAAACTTAAAAATAATAATATAAAAGAAGAAAAGGATTTTATTATAGATAAAAAAAATAATCAGGTTTTTTTAACTGAAAAAGGTATTTTAAAAGTAGAAAAATTATTAATTAAATATAATATTGTTAAAAAAGAAGAAATTTTTTATTCTTTTAAAAATATTAATATTATGCATAATATAATTTCTTCTTTAAAAGCTCACTATATATATAAAAAAAATATAGATTATTTAATTTATAATAATGAAATTATAATAATAGATGAAAATACTGGTAGAATGGTGCCAGATAGAAGATGAACTGATGGTTTACATCAAGCTATTGAAGCAAAGGAAAATTTATTAATTAAAAGTGAAAATAAAATGTTAGCATCTATAACTTTTCAAAATTATTTTCGTCTTTATAAAAAAATATCAGGTATGACTGGAACTGCTGTTACTGAGGCATCTGAATTTAATTCTATATATGGTTTGGATACTATTATTATACCTACTAATAAAAAAATGATACGTAAAGATGAAGAAGATGTTATATTTTTAACTGAAAAAGAAAAAATTAATTCAATAATAAATGATATAAAAAGTAGGTATGAAAAAAAGCAACCTGTATTAATAGGAACTACTTCTATTGAAAAATCTGAATATTTATCTATTTTATTAAAAAAAGAAGGTATTAAACATAATATTTTAAATGCTAGATATCATATTTATGAAGCTAATATCATATCCAAAGCAGGTGAATTAGGTTCGGTAACTATTTCTACTAATATGGCAGGAAGAGGAACTGATATTATTTTAGGAGGTAATTTATTAAATTATATAAATAATAAAAATAAAAATAATATTGATTTAATTAAAAAAAAGTGAAAAATTAATCATAATTTAGTAGTTTCTTTGGGGGGATTGCATGTAATTGGTACAGAAAAACATGAATCTAGAAGATTAGATAATCAATTACGTGGTAGATCAGGTAGACAAGGTGATCCAGGTTCTTCAATATTTTATATTTCCATGGAGGATTCTTTAATTAAAATGTTTATTAATAAGAATATAGTTTCTTTTATGAGAAAAATGGGTATTGAATATGGTGAATGTATTCAACATAAATGAATTACTTCTTCTATAGAAAGAGTTCAAAAAAAAATAGAATCACGTAATTTTAGTATACGTAAACAACTTTTAGAATATGATGATATTTATAATAATCAGAGAAAATATTTTTATTATAAAAGAAATAAAATACTTAATTATAAAAATATTTTATTTAAAATTAAATTAATAGTTAAAAAGGTAGTTTTAGATTTAATTTATTTAAATTTAAATAATAAAGATTTATTAAATAAATATATAAAAAGTTGTAATTTTAAAAATAAAAATTTAAGTTTTTATAAATTTAATTATATAAAATTATGTAATTTATTTTTTAAAAAAATATTATTATTATATAATTATAAAAAAAAAATTGGAATTAAAAAAATATTAATTTTACATAAAAATATTATATTAATGACATTAGATTTTTTTTGAAGAGAATATTTACATATAATAGAAAATTTAAAAGAAAGTATTAATCTTTATTCTTATGCTCAAAAGGATCCTTATCAAGAATATAAAATACAATCTTATAAAATTTTTAGTAAAATTATTAATGATTTTAATTATGAGGTTATTAGAATACTTGTAAATATTCCTAATGATATTAATGAATTATATAATATTATGAAAATGTATAATGTTAATTAATATTTTTTTATATATTTTATTAAATTTTAAATTTTTTTATTAATATGAAAAGAAAAATTTCTTTTATTATTATGTTATTTTGAATATTTTCAAATAATTTTACTTTTATTAAATATAAAAAATTTAATAGTTTTACTAAATTATTAAATAAAAAGAATTTAAAAAAAATTTTTGAAAATATAAATTTTTCAATTATATTTATAAAATATATTTTATTAAAATTAAATTATTTAATTTTTTTTATATAAAAAAAAAATATAAATTAAAAATATAAAATAAAAATTTAAAGTAATAATTATTTAATTAATTTTTTTTTTAAAATAAAAATTTAGAAATAAGTTTAATTATATATAAAAATAATGATTATATTATTAATATTTATATAATAAGTATATTAGATATTAAATTAAATGATATTAAAATAGTAAAAGTTTTATCATTAAGTATAGATGATATTATAGATATTAAAATTTTAAAAATTAATGAAGTTAATTATATTAATTTTTATTAAAATAGATTATTTAAATTTTATATATATATGATAAAAAATATATTTTTTATTTTCTAATTTAGTTTATCTATTATTTTTAAGTTAATATCTGGTTTAAATAAAAGTATTATTAGAATTAAGAACTATGGTAATTTTATTTAAAATGATAGTATTTTAAATTTTAGTAATTTAAGAAAAATTAATAAATAAAAAAGGTGAATTAATAGTAATTTATATAATTATGTAATTATTATATAAATAAAAATAATTTAGTATTAATTTTTTTAATTCTTATTAATGATTTAAAATATATAATTAATTAAATTATTAATATAATAGATAAGTTAAATATATTAATTTATATTTTTCATATATTAATATATATTATAATTTAGATAAAATTTTTTAAAAAAAATAAATAATTTTGTTATTTTAATTGAAAATATTTCTTTTAATTCTTTGTTTTAAAAATATAAAATTTATGTAATAGATATAATATAATTAAATAAAAATATAATTTTAGATGTATGTTATTTAAATTATAATTTAAATAAATTTGTTTTAGGTGATTATATTAGTTTAGATTTATTAATAAATAATAAATTTATATATAAAGAAATTCATTTATTAAATAAATTATAATTAAATTATAATTATGATATAATATATAAAAAAATTTATGGGTTAGTTTTAACTATTTATAATTTTTTAAATTATAAATAAAATAATATATATATGTTATTTTTATTAAATATATATTAAATAATAATAAATTATTAAAAATTTTTAGAAAAGGAGATTTAATAATTAATGTAAATAATGTTAGATTAAATAATTTATTAGATTTGAAAAAAAAAAATTTATATTTAAAAATTAAATTTATGTTATTTAAGATTTTACGTAATAAAAGAATAATATATAATTATATATATATAATTAATAGGTATGTGTAATTCTTATGTTAATTTATCTTTAAAATGAAGACCTAAATATTTTAATGATTTTATTGGTCATGAAAATATAATTAAAGTATTAAAAAATATTTTGTTATATAAAAAAATTCATAATTGTTATTTATTTTATGGTTTTCATGGTGTAGGGAAAACTAGTTTAGCAAGAATTTTATCTAAAAGTTTAAATTGTGTGAAAGGTATAACGGAATTTTTTTGTGGTAAATGTGTTAATTGTATTAGTATAGATTCTAATAAATCTTCTGATGTAATAGAAATAGATGCGGCTTCTCGTACTAAAATTGAAGATATTAAAGAATTATTAGATAAAATATATTATTTACCTATATCTATGAGATATAAAATATATATAATAGATGAAGTACATATGTTGTCTCGTTATAGTTTTAATTATTTATTAAAAATTTTAGAAGAACCTCCTAAACATGTTAAGTTTATTTTAGCTACTACTGAAATAAATAAAATTCCTGATACTATATTATCTAGATGTATGTTATTTCATTTAAAATCTTTAACTAAAAGTAATATTTTTAATAGAATTAAGTATATTTTATATAATGAAAAAATAATTTTAGATAAAGATATTATAAATATAATTTCTATAAGATCTAATGGTAGTATGAGAGATGCGTTAATGTTTTTAGATCAATTATTAATTCTTAAAAAGAATAATAAAATATATTTAAGTGATGTTTATTTAATATTAGATATAATAGATGATAAAAAAATTTATTTATTTATAAAATATTTATTTTTAAAAAATAAAAAAATTTTTTTTTTATTAAATAAATTTAATAAATTAAATATTAATTATGATAATCTTTTAGATTCTTTAATTAATAAATTACATAATTTATTATTGTTAATTTTATTTCCTAAGTATTTAATATTTTTAAAGAAAAAAAGTTTTCATTTTTTAAAATTTATTAAATTTTTAAATTTAATATCTTTAAAAGATATTAAATTTTATTATAAACTATTTTTGTTAAGTAAAAAAAATATGTTTTTATCTTATAATAAAAATATAATATTTGAATATTATATTTTACGTGGATTTATGTATAAAAATAATTTTTATTAAAATATTTTAAATTAATAGTTAGTATTAATTTAATTTAATAAGATTTATATAATGTTAATTTTTAGAGGTGTTAATAAATGAATAAAAATATTTATAAGTTTAAATCTGAAATTAAACAATTATTGAATATAATGATAAATTCTTTATATTCTAAAAAAGAAATATTTTTAAGAGAATTAATTAGTAATTCATCTGATGCTATAGATAAATTAAGATTTTATTGTATTAATAAAAAGTATGAAGATAAATTTATTAAAAATTTTAATATTAAAATTTTTATTAAAAATGGTAATTTAGTAATTAGCGATAATGGAATAGGAATGAGTAGAAAGGAATTAATTGATAATTTAGGTAATATAGCTAAATCTGGAACTAAAGATTTTTTAAATAAATATTTAAATAAAGAAAAAAAAAATTTAGATTTAATAGGACAATTTGGAGTAGGATTTTATTCTTCTTTTATGGTATCTGATGAAGTTTTAGTATATACTAAATCTATTATAGATAATAAATCATGATTATGAAGTTCTAATGGTCAGGGTGAATATAGTATTATTGAATATAAAAAAAAAAATATAGGTACTAAAATAGTATTAAAAATCAAAGAATCATGTAAAGATTTTTTAGATATAGATAAAATTACTAAAATAATAGTTAAGTATTCTAATCATATTAATGTACCTATTAAATGTAAATATTTTTCTAAAGAATATAATAAGTATATTTGAAAACAGATTAATGATTCTGATGCTTTATGGATTAAAGATAAATTTTCTATATCAGATAAAAGTTATATTAAGTTTTATCATTTTCTTACTAATAATTTAGGTGATCCTTTAATATGGTCGCATAATAAAATAGAAGGTAAAAATGAATATATAATATTATTATATATTCCTAATATTTCTCCATGAAATATTTGAAATAGGGATGAATATAAGAACGGTATTGGATTATATATAAATAGAATTTTTATTAAAAAAGGAATTAAAAAAATTGTACCATATTATTTACGTTTTGTACAAGGTATATTAGATACTAGTGATTTATCATTAAATATATCACGTGAAATTTTACAAGATAATTCTTTTATTGATGTATTGCGTATTTCCTTAACTAGTAGAATATTAAAAATGTTAAGTAAACTTTCTGAAAATAAAGATAAATATTTTATTTTTTGAAAAGAATTTGGTAATATTTTTAAAGAAGGTTTAGCTGAAGATGAAAATAATCGTTATTTAATATCTTTATTATTAAGATTTTGTTCTACTTACTATAATAAAGAAACTAAATTAGTTTCATTAGAAGAATATTTAAATAGAATGTTACCAGGTCAAGATAGTATATATTATATAGTATCTGATAATTTTTTATCAGCATTAAATAGTCCTCATTTAGAAATTTATCGTAAAAAAAATATTGAAGTATTATTAATGTTTAATAGAATAGATGAATGAATGATGTCTTATTTATTAGATTTTAAAAATATTAAATTTGTTTCTATTAATAAAGATAATATTGTTTCTAACAGTATAATTACATTAGATAATAAAAAAAATATCTATAGTATAGATAAAAGAAATTCAAATTTTTTAATCCGTGTTAAAGAAATTTTAAATAATAATATAAAAGAAGTTAGATTTACTGATAAATTAGATATTTATCCTGTAATGGTTACCACTTCTGCAAATGAAATTAGTACTCAAATGTCTAAATTATTATCATCTATAGGAAAAAATGTTCCTAAGGTTAAGTATTTATTTGAAATTAATCCTAATCATATTTTAATTAAATATATAATAAATATTTCTGATAATTGTTTATTCAAAAAATGAATATATTATTTATATTATCAAGCTATATTAATTGAAACTAATTCTTTAGATAATTCTATTAAATTTATTAATACTATAAATAATTTATTATCTAAACTAATTTTAAAAAATTAATTATATTTTTTTTTATAATATGTATAAATATATATTTATTTTAAGATTATAAATATATATTTATAATTTATTTATAGATTTGTTTTTAATATCTTTTAAGATTATTTTATATAATCTTTTTTTTTTTTTTAATAAATTTGAAGAGTTATATTTTCCTTGTCCTAATTTAATATTTTTATAATTATATCATGTAGATTTTTTTTTTATTATGTTAAGTTTAACTCCTGTATTTAATAAATCTTCGTATTTATTAATACCTTTATCAAATAAAATTTGAATTTCTGTTTGTTTAAATGGAGAAGATAGTTTATTTTTTACAATTTTAATTCTAGTGTTATTACCTATAATTACATCATCTTTTTTAATATTACTGATTTTTCTTATTTCTATTCTTATTGATGAATAAAATTTTAAAGCATTACCCCCTGTTGTAGTTTCGGGATTACCAAATATATTTCCTATTTTAATTCTAATTTGATTAATAAATATTAATAATATATTAGATTTATATATATTTTTAGTTAATTTTCTCATTGCTTGACTCATCATTCTAGCTGTTAATCCTATATGTGAATCCCCTATATTTCCTTCTATTTCAGCTTTTGGTGTTAAAGCAGCTACTGAATCTATAATTATTAAATCTATATTTTTTTTTTTAGCTAATGTATTACATATTTCTAAAGCTTGTTCTCCATAATCTGGTTGTGAAAATAATAGATTATTTATATTAACTCCTATTTTTTTAGCATAATTAGCATCTAGTGCGTGTTCAGAATCTATAAAAATACACCTTTTATTTTTTTTTTGAGCTGAAGCAATTATTTCTAAAGTTAAAGTGGTTTTTCCTGAAGATTCTGGTCCATAAATTTCTATTATTCTACCTAAAGGTAACCCTCCTATACCTAAAGCTATATCTAAGGAAATTGATCCTGTTGATATTGTTTCAATATTTTTATATATATTGCTGTTACCTAATTTCATTATAGAACCTTTACCGAATTTTTTTTCTATTTCTTTAATTGTATTTTCTATTGTTTTTTTTTTATTTAAGTCCATAAATTTCATTTTATTAGTTTATAATATATATATTAATTGTATTTAATATTTGTATATATTAATTATAGATTAATTTAATATATTGTGATAAATATTTTGTTAAAATATATATATATTATGTATAAAAGTATTAAGAATTTGCGTTCTATATTTATAGATTTCTTTAAATCTAAAGATCATTATTATATTAAAAGTAGTAGTTTAATTCCTAATGATAATTCTTTATTATTTACTAATGCAGGAATGAATCAATTTAAAAATTTTTTTTTAGGAATTAAAAAATCTTTGAATAAAAAAGTTGTAACTGTACAACGTTGTTTAAGAGTAGGGGGGAAATATAATGATTTAAAAAATATTGGATATACGTGTGGTCATAATACATTTTTTGAAATGATGGGTAATTTTAGTTTTAATTCTTATTTTAAGAAAACTTCTATATTATATGCGTGAGAGTTATTAACTGATATTAAATGATTTAATTTATGTAAAGATAGATTAATTGTTACAGTTCATATTAATGACATAGAAACTTATAATATTTGATATAAAATTATTGGTATTAACAAAAATAATATTATTTTAATAGGTAATAAAAATATTAATTTAGATATAAAATCAGATAATTTTTGACAAATGTCAAATATTGGTCCATGTGGATATAGTACAGAAATATTTTATAATTTAAATAATATTAGTAGTGATAAATTTATATTATTTAAAAATTCTAATAATTTTTTAGAAATATGAAATTTAGTTTTTATAGAATATTATATTGATAATTTAAATAAAATATCTTTTTTACCTTATAAATCTGTAGATACTGGAATGGGTTTAGAAAGAATAGGAGTTATATTACAAAATGTTAAATCTAATTTTGATATTGATATTTTTGTAAAATTAAAAAAAGAAATTTCTAAATTTTTATGTATAAATATTAATAATAAAAATAATTTTATTTTTAATATTATTTCAGATCATATTAGATCTGTGGTATTTTTAATTATTGATGGTTTGTTACCTTCTAATGAATTTAGAGGTTATGTTTTGAGAAAAATTATTAGAAGAATATTAATATATATGAATTTATTAAAAATTAATGATTTAGTATTAAATAATTTAATTTTTTTTTTAAAAGATTATTTCACAAATTATTATATTTTAGAAAATGAAAATTTTTTTTTAAGTATTAAAAAAATTATATTATATGAAGAAAAAAAATTTTTTAGTAATTTATTTAAAAATTTGAATATTTTAAATAATTATTTAGATAAAAATTTAAATATTAAAAAATTAAGTGGAAAAAAAATTTTTTTATTTTATGATACATATGGATTACCTTTAGATATTATATATGAAATATGTAATTATAGAAATATAATATTGGATATTAAGAAATTTAATTATTTATTAGATTTACAAAAGAAAAAATCTAAAAATAATAGTTTATTTAAAAGTAAATTTATTAAATTTGATAGAAATAGTAAATTATTAAAAACTAACTTTTTAGGTTACAATGTTAATTGTTGTAAAAGTAGTATAATTTATATATTAAAAGATAGTATAAGTATTAATATAATTAAAGATTATGAAAATGAGTATATTATTATTTTAGATAATACAGTTTTATACCCTAATTGTGGTGGTCAAAAAGGAGATAAAGGTGTTTTAATTCATATAAATAAGAAATTTAAATTTATAATTTATAATACTAAAATATTAGGTGATTATATAATACATATTGGGAAATTAAAATATGGTATACTAAATATTAATGATTTAGTAAAAGTTAAATATAATATAAATTATAGATATAATATATCTTGTAATCATTCATCTTGTCATATTTTATTAAATATTTTAAAGAAAGAAGTTTCTAATAATATAGTAAAATATAGTAATTCAATAAACAATAAGTATTTTACTTTAGACTTTATTTATAATAAAAAAATAAATAGTAAGTTATTATCAAATATTAATATTTTAGTAAATAAAAAATTTATTTGAAATAATCATTCTTTAGTTGAGAATTTTATAAGTTCTAACAATGATGTTAATAAAAAATTTGTTTTTTTAAATAATGATAATAATATAATTAGAACTATTAAATTTGGTAAATTTAAAGAAGAATATTGTTGTGGTACTCATGTAAAAAACACTAGAATGATAGGTATATTTTATATTAGTAAATGTTATAGTATTTCTAATAATATTTATCGTATTAAAGTATATACTAATATATCTGCTTTAAAATTTATTAATAATAGGTTATTAGAATTTAAAAAAGTTTCTAATTTATTATCAGTTAATAGAAAAAAAGTATATAATAGTTTAATATCTATTATAAATAAAATTAAAATTATTAAAAAAGAGAATAGTAAAATAAATAGTTTATTTATATTAAATATATTAAATTTATTTTCTAAATATGATTTTAGAAAATTTTTAAAATTTAATTTTTTAATTAAATTAAATTTTAATATTAATATTTTAGATTATAATATGTTATTCATAATTTTGGATAAGTTATATATAAAATATAATTTATTTTTAATTGTTTTGTTTATTAATATAAATAATAAAAATAAATTAATTATTTATAAAAATAATATTTTATTACCAAATTTTAATATTAATTTATCAAGTTTTGATTTACTTAAAAATATTAAATTTGAAACTATAAAAAATGAAAAATTTGTTTGTAAAATTTTTGATATTAATATTGTTAAAAATAAAATTAATTTAAATAAATTTATATATTTAATAAAAGTTGAATTATTAAAATTTATTAAAAGTTAGTTTTTAAAAAATAATAGGAAATAAATAATAATGCTTATTTTAACTCGTAAATTAGGTGAGTCATTAATAATAGGAAATGATATATCTGTAATGATTTTAGGGGTTAAAGGAAATCAAGTTCGTATAGGTATTGAGGCTCCTAAGAGTATTTCTGTTCATAGAAAAGAAATTTATATTAAAATTAATAATAATAAAGAAAAGAATAAGATTAATTTAAAATAAATATTTTAAAATATTTTTATATTTATTGTATTTATTATTTAATATGGTGAAATGGCCGAGTGGTTTAAGGCGCTCCCCTGCTAAAGGAGTATATATATATTATATCGAGGGTTCGAATCCCTCTTTCACCTTTTTTATACATCCGTAACTCAGTGGATAGAGTATTCGGCTACGAACCGAATTGTCAGGGGTTCGAATCCTCTCGGATGTGTTTTATAATTTTATTTTTTTTAAAAGAATAAATAAATATCTTCTATTTTTTTAAAAATTAATTTAGTATTTTTTTTTTAAAAAAAATAGAAGAATATTTAAAAATTTTTTTTTAATATTAAAATTTATATATCAATCCTATAGATAATATATTATCTTCATTGAATTTTATATTTTTATTATTTTTTAATTGATCTATTTTATAATCTATAAATCCATATAATGATTTATTAAATTTATAAGTTGTACCTATATCAAAATATTTTTCGGTATTTAATGATTTATTAAAATTTAATTTATTATTCTGTTTATTATATGTAGTAGTAGTATATACATATCCTAAGATAGGACTTAATCCACAATCTAAATTATATTTAGCTACTAAAATAATATTTTTATTTTTATTAAATAAATTATATTTATTTTTTATATAATTATTATTTAAAATATTATGAAAATAAGATTGATTTCTTCCTTCTGTATATGAAGATGCTAAATATAAATTATATAAATTATATTTAATTGCTGTAGATCATGTTTCTGATAAAGGTATATATTTATTGTATTTAAAATTATTAGAATATTTATTAATTTTATATATATTATATATTTTTTTAATATAAGAAGTAGATATATCTATTCCATATTTAGTTGATATATTATATGTTATGCCTAATCCATTATTTTTAAATATTAATAAATTATCAATATGTTTATTGATATTATTTTTAAATTGAATTAAAAAAGTGATATTTTTAAATATAGAATTTTTTTTTTTAAAATAAAAAATTTTTTTATATGTCAATATATTATTATTATTTTTTATTATATTATTATTATTTAATATTTTACTTTTATTATATGGGAAAATTTTATTTGTAAAATTTAAAGTTTTGTTAATATTTTCATTATTTTTACCATATGTAATTTTTCCAAATTTTTTATTATTAATACCTATATAGGCTATTTTTGTATTAATATTATTAATTAATTTATTTTCTTTATTATTTATTTTAAATAAACTTTTTATTTTTCCAAATATATTAATTTTATTATATTTTTTACTTTTAGCATATAATTCTAATGTAGATAATATTTTATTATTTATTGTATTTTTATTAAATATTTGATTATATTGTATAATTCCCTTAATTTTAAATAAAAAATTTTTATTATTTATAATTTTAATTGCATTTGCATTTTGTAAAGTAATTATTAAAAATCCAATTAATATTAATATTTTTTTTTTAAAATAATTCATATTAAAAATCCTTGTATATAAATTGATATATGTTAATTATATAAATTTAATTTATTATTAACAATATAAATAAATATTTTAATGTTTTTTTTAAAATTTTAAATATTTTGGATATCTTGGAAATGGTATTATATCTTTAATATTTTTCATATTTGTTATATACATTAATAATCTTTCTATTCCTAATCCTAAACCTGAATGGGGTATTGTTCCATATTTTCTTAAATCTCTATATCATCAATATTTTTTATATTTTAGTTTTTTTTCTTTAATGTTAATATCTAATTTTTTAATATTATCTTCTCTTTCTGAACCACCTATAATTTCTCCCACATTAGGTAATATTATATCCATGCATAATGCTGTATTATCAATATTATTTTTTTTCATGTAAAATGGTTTAATTTCTCAAGGATAATTGGTTATAATTAAAGGACATTTAAAATATTTTTCTGTTAAATATTTTTCTATTTCATTATTTATGTCTATACCTCAATTTATTTTTTTTTTGAATAAATATTTTTTTTTTTCTATAATTTTGATTATATTTTTATATTTTATTTTAATAAATTTTTTTTTTATTATATTAGATAAATATTCAATATTTTTTTTTTTACTATATTTTAATAAATATTCTATTTCTTCATAATTTTTTTTTAAAATTTTTTTAATACAATAAGATAAAATATTTTTTGATATTTTAATAATTTTATTAAGTTTTGCTAAAGCTATTTCTATTTCTAGCATTCAGAATTCTGCTAAATGTTTATTTGTATTAGAATTTTCAGCTCTAAATATAGGTCCTAAGTTATAAACTTTAGATAAAGAATAAACATAAGTTTCTAAATTCAATTGTCCTGAAACGCTTAAATAAGATTTTTTATTAAAAAAAAAATTATTTTTAATTTCGAACATTTCACTATTACCTTCTGTATCTAAAGAAGTAATAATAGGAGTAGTAATTAAACAAAATTTTTTTTTTTGCAAATAATTATGTAAACTATATATTAATGTATTTCTTATTTTAGTTATTGATTCTATTAAATAAGTTCTTGATTTTAAATGAGAAAATTTTCTTAAATATTCTAATGAATGATATTTTGAACTAATAGGATATTTTTTTTGATTATTAATTTTACCTAATATTTTAATTTTTTTAACATGTATTTCTTTAATATTATTTTTAATATTAACTTTAATTTTTCCTTTAATAATTATTGTTCATCCAGTATTTATATTTTTTATTTTTTTATTATTTTTAATATATTTTTTTTTAATTACTATTTGCAAAGGTTTTATGGATGTCCCATCTTTAATATCTAAAAAATATATACCTAATTTTGAATATCTTTTATTTTTAACTCATCCATAAATTTTAATTTTATTATTATATTTAGTAATATTTTTAATTTTATTAATTTTATTTATAGTTGAATATTTCATATTTTTTAAAAAAATTATCTATTATTATTTTATATGTATTTTCTTTTTTTAAATCATAAACATTTATTGTATTTTTTTTTTATATATTTTAAATATTTTAAATGATATTTATTATATTTTTTTTTTAAAATATGTTTTTTTTCTTTATAATTTTTAATTTTAAGTTTTTTTTCATTATTCTTAATATTTTCAAAATTTATTTTTTTTTGTTTTCTAGTCATACATAAATATGTATTTGCTAGTAATTTAGCATCTATTAATGCGCCGTGTTTTATCCTATTAGATATATCAATATTATATCTTTGACTTAAGGTATTTAAGTCGTTTTTTTTTCCTGGAAAAATTTTTCTGGCTATTTTTAAAGTATCAATGATTTTACATATTTTTCTAATATTTGTAATTTTATAATTTATTAATTTAAGTTCATATTCTATAAATCCTACATCAAAATTAGCATTATGTATTATAATTTCTTTATTTTTTATAAATTTTATTAATTTTTTAGCTATGTTTGAGAATATCGGTTTATCTTCTAAAAATTTATTACTAATTCCATGTATATTATAAGCTTTTTTATCTACTCTAATTTTAGGGTTTATATAAAAATGTATGTAATTATTAGTAATTTTTCTATTTATTAATTCTATGGCTCCTATTTCTATAATTTTATGTCCTAAGTAATATTTATCAATTAAATTAATTCCAGTAGTTTCTATATCAAGTACAATTTGTTTTTTCATTTTTATAAATTTATTATATGATATAATTAATTTTATATATTATAATTCTTCAAAATATGTTAAAAATAAATGTTTATACAGATGGTTCATGTATTAATAATCCTGGACCTGGAGGATGCGCTTCAATTATTATATTTTTAAAAAAAGAAATTATTTTAAATTCTGGTTATTATTATACTACTAATAATAGAATGGAGTTAATGGCTGTTATATTATCTTTTAATTTTTTAATTAAAAATATTAAAAATAATTATTATATTAATATGTTTACTGATAGTAATTATATATATGAAGGATCAAATAATTGAATTTATTTTTGAAAAAAAAATAATTGAAAAAATTCTAATAATAAGTTTATTAAAAATATTGATTTATGAAATATTATATATAAATATTTAATAATTTTTAAAAATAAAATTAAATGAAATTTATTAAAATCTCATAGTAATGATTATTATAATAATAAGTGTGACAAAATTGCTTTTTTATCTGCTAACAATCCTACTTTTAAAGATTTTTTTTAATTTTTTTAAATTATATTAATTTTATAAATTTTTTTTTTAAAAATTATTTAATATTATAAAAATTATATTTTTTATTATTTATTATATTTATTAATTTTATATTATTTTAATATATATTTATATATAATAATTTTAAAAATTTAATTTTAAGGATAAGAATATGACTATTAAAGTTGGTATAAATGGGTTTGGTAGAATAGGTAGATTAATTTTTAGAAACGCTCAATTTAAAAAAAATATTAATATAGTTGCTATTAATGATTTAATGGATGTTAATTATATAGCTTATATATTGAGATATGATTCAATATATGGAAAATATTTAGATAAAATTGATATTATTAATAATAATTTATTGGTTAATAATAATATTGTTAATGTAACTTCTTTTGAAAATCCTATTGATATTCCATGATATAAATTTAATGTAGATATAGTTATTGAATCTACAGGTGTTTTTTTAAATAAAGATTTATGTTATAATCATATTTTATCTGGTGCTAAATATGTAATAATTACTAAATCATCTAAAGATGATATTCCTATGTATGTAATGGGTGTAAATCATCATGATTATAATGGACAAAATATAGTATCAAATACTTCAAGTACTACTAATTGTTTAGCTCCTATAATTAAAGTTATTCATGATAATTATGGTATATTAGAAGCATTTATGACTAATATACATTCTTATACTAAATCTAAAAAAATATTTAATAGTTTATCTACAAAAAATTGAAGATTAAATAGAAATATATTAAATAATATTATACCTTCATCAACTAGTTCCACTATATCTATAAATAATATTATACCAGATTTAAAAAATAAAATTAATGGTATTTCATATAGAATACCTATTTCTAATGTTTCTCTAATAGATTTATCTATTAAATTAAATTCTAGTGCTACTATAAAGGATATATGTGCAGTTATGAATGAAGCCTCTAATAGTTATTTGCGCGGAATTTTAGGTGTTACTAATGATGATGTAGTATCTAGTGATTTTAATGGAAATAAATTTATTTCTATATTTGATAGTAAATTAACTATGTTATTAAATGATAAATTTATTAAAATAGTTTCTTGATATGATAATGGTTCTGGATATTGTGAAAAAGTTTTAGATTTAGCTTCTTATATATATTATTATAATTAATTTAAAATATATAATTTTTATATAATTTAAAAGTATAATTTGGATTATATAGTAATTCATTTATACTTTTTTATTATTGTAACATATATAATCAATATTCATATGAATATTGATTATATATGTTACAATAATAAAAAAGT